>SVTB01000046.1 GCA_015064015.1 Oscillospiraceae bacterium
ACCAACTTACCGACAGTAACCAACACGTCGATGAGCCCCGAGGCGCTCCGCCGTGGGGGCGAGGCATCGGGTGTGGAGGTTCTTTACACGCTGTTGCCGCCATAGGCGGCGTGCGTCACCTTGAGAGATCTCCCTTGAGCGGCGTTCTTTACTCCACTTTCTTTCGACGAGGAAAGAAAGTGGAAAAAAGATAAACAACAATTTAGCTCCCTCTTCCCAAGCTCTTAAAAAATAACAAAAAGGAAGGTATATACTATGTCCACTCCCTTTACCCGCGCCGCATGGATCTGGCGCAAGGATACCCCCGGCATCGACGAATTTGCCGATTTTATTTCTTCCTTTGATGCCAACAAAGCCGAGGATAAGCACTATTATCTCTCCATCGCCTCGGATTCCAACTATACCGTTTGGCTGAACGGTGAGCAGGCCGCCTTCGGTCAGTATGCCGATTATCCCACCTACAAGGTCTATGACCGCGTGGATATCACGGATTTCGTAAAAGAAGGCCGCAACCACATGGCTGTTACGGTTTGGTACTACGGTATCGACTCCCAGACCTATCAAAAGGGAGAAGCGGGACTAATCTACGAGATCACAAACGAAAAGGGGGAAGCGCTGGATTTCACAAGCGAAAATACCCTTTCCCGTAAGTCCCGCGACTATATCTCGGGCAAGGGAGCCCTTATTTCGGCACAGCTCGGCCCTACCTACCATTACGATATTAAGGGTTATGATGGCTTCCGCGAACCCGGCTATACCCCCGTGGACTTTGAGAAAAGCCGTATTGTCACCGAAATCTCCACCGACTTCCACATCCGTCCAAACAAGAAATTGGTACTGGAGCCCCGTATGCAGGGGCAATTCTTTGGAACGGGTGCCTTTACCTATGCGAATCCTACCTCTCATCCCCACGTCAATATGCAGTACGCCCCTCTCTCCTATCGCTTCTTCGGAGAGCTCCGTAAGGAGGGGGACATCAAAATGACCACCCCCACTCGCTTGGCCTTGGATGACGGCGACAAGGACAAAACGGGTATTTACTTTATCATCGACCTCTACGAGGAAACTGCGGGCTTCCTTGATATTGACTTTGAGGTGCCCCACGATTGTCAGGTGGACGTGGGTTTTGGCGAGCATTTGTACGACGGTCGTTGCCGTACCTCCATCCGCGGATTCTTCTGCGACCTTTATTTAAAGAAGGGCAGAAATCAGTATCTACACACTTTCCGCCGTTTTGGTTGCCGCTATCTCCAATTCTTCGTCCACGCTCATGAAGTGACGGTGCATTATGCGGGCATTCGCCCTACGGTCTACCCTTTCAACGTCAAGAACTATCAGTCGGGCAACCTGCTTCGCGATACCATCTACAAGGTCTGCGAGGATACTCTTATCCATTGTCACCACGAGCATTACGAGGATTGTCCTTGGCGTGAGCAGGCGCTCTACACTATGGACTCCCGCAACCAGATGCTCTGCGGCTACTATGCCTTCAATGAATTTGAAGCTCCCCGCGCCTCTCTGGAGCTGATGACCCATGGCCTCCGCAGCGACGGCATTCTCATGCTCTGCTATCCCGCAGGTAAGGACTTCCCCATTCCCGCCTTCTCCTGTATGTATTTCGTGCAGATGGAGGAATATCTTCGCTATTCGGGAGACAAATCTTTGGCGATCGAGCATTACGACCTGCTCGTCACCATCATGAACACCTTCCTCTCCCGTATGCAGCCTGAGGGTGTCATTGAAAACTTCTACGGCGGCAACGGCCAGTATTGGAATTTCTATGAGTGGTCACCCACCTTGAGTGGTGCCTTTGGAGAGCAGGAGAGACGGTTGGAGTGTCCTATCAATGCTTTCCTGTCCCTGGCTCTGCAGGCCTTTGCTAAGATCGCCCGCGCCATCGGCAAGACCGACGATGCCGACAAGTACACGGCTCAGGCCAAGGATCTCAACGCCGCCATCGCCCGTGTGTTCTTCAACCCTGAGACCAAGCTTTTTGAGACCTTCGACAAGATCCACCGAGGCTGGTACGCCACCTTGACCCAAGCTCTCTGCACCCTCTGCGGCGCGGCTGACGACGTGGATATGTCCAAGATCCTGCCCATCCTGGCCACTAACGGCAGGGAGGGCGGTGCTATCCCCAATACCTTGTCCATGAACGCTTTTCGCTTTGATGCTCTGCTGAATATCGACCGCGAGAAGTACGCTCCGGTCATTCTGGACGAGTTGGACCGCGATTATCTTTATATGCTCCGTGGCGGAGCCACTACCTTCTGGGAGACCATTATCGGCGCCTCGGACTTCGGAGACGCGGGTAGCTTGTGTCACGGCTGGAGCGCTCTGCCTGTGTATTATTATGAGCTTTTGCACAGCGATGGGAAGGGAGAGGCATAAATATTCCCACGATGAAGCGGCCATGAGGCTGAGATGGGATGTATCTCGGTGCTTGGAGCGTGAAAAAAAGAACCTATAACACCTAATTTTCGTCATATTGTTGTTTTCCGGGGGGATAAATTTTGTCATTATCACTATTTCCATTTTCTTCGGTTTGTGGTATAATATTAAGGTAGGTCAAGTGGCTCATGACTTGACGCGAAAGGAGAACATATATGAAAATGAGAAAGTTGCTGGCTGTCCTTGTGGCCGCCATCATGGTTTTGTCCATGATACCTGCCATGGCATTAACCACCTCCGCCGTTGACGTGGAAGGCGATTGGGTAACCTACCGCTCTGCCAACGACTATGACGAAGAGCAGGAAAATGGCTCCTATAAGCCCGCTCCCGGTTATGAATATACCGACGATGGTTTCCAGACCGTTGGCGCAGACTATACCAACACCATGCCCTACTTTCATATCATGTCCAAAGAGACCCATTCCTTGAAGGACGGCATTTACTTAGAACTCCGTGTCGATGAATTCGACTATAACGGCTGGATCTCCTTCACCCTTTGGGATAGCGAGAACTTTTCCATTATGGATACCGATGGCTATGGCTCGGGTTGGAGTTCACTGATCAATGGCGGCAGCGAAGGTAATTCTGCTACCGTCAACAGCAGTATCATCCTGGAGGATGGTAACGAACTGGGTGAGCCCAGTTTCCTTCGCAACCTGGCCAACAGTACTGCACAGGCTACGCTTGATGACGAAGGTAAAGAGATCTTTACCTTTGAAGTGAAATACGACGGCTCCCAGTACAGTATTTTGATCTGCGACCAGTTGGTGGGCGGTTGTCCCGACATTACGGAATTTTTCAACAAGATCAGTCCCGACGGTGATTTCCATATTGGTATCGCATTGTTCAGTGCCACGACCGGCGGCTCCGCCAACCTCTCCATTCTGAAGTTCGGTACCGATAAGAATTCCGCCACCACCCCCGTGGGTAGCGACAGAGCCGAGGCTGAGCCTAACGCCAATGTTTTCGCGGATATGATGCCCGAATCCGACGTTGAAGAAAACAAGCCTGCACTCTTCTATAACGCGGCTGAATATTCCACCCCTCAGGTAGCCAACGCCGATGTAACCGCATTGGGTGACAACGCCTATCGCTTTACGTCAAGAACCGAAGACATCTATTTCAGATGGCTTATCAAAAACTCCCTGTCCTACGAGGCGGCGGATTTCCCTGTGGTGGCATTCATGGTGCGTAGTTACGACGCATCAGGCGGTGTCCTGTACTATTGCTCGGGTGACCGTATGTCGGCTACCGCCGATTACATGACCTCTTGGGGCTTGTGGGACGAGGGTTTCATGGAGTTTACCGATGAAAACGACGTCTATTACAACATGGTTGTGGTTGACCTTTCCGAACAATGGAGCGGTCGTATCAACCTGATTCGCTTTGACTTCTTTGGTTTGGATGTGGGCGATGAGGATGGCTCTACCTTCGATTTCTGCTGGGCAGGTACTTTCCGCTCGGTAGAAGAAGCACAGAACTATACCACGGCATGGGCGAAGGAAAACGGTCTTTCCGAGGAGATTGAGGGCGATGATACCGATGCTCCTACCGAGGCACCTGATGTTCCTACCGAAGGCCCCGTTGCTTCCGGCGAAGCTACCGACGCACCTGTGGTTGGTGATAAGACCGAAGCTCCCGTGGTAACAGATGCTTCATCCAAGGAAAAGGAAGGCGGCTGTGGCTCGATTGTGAGCGTTGGCGCAACCGCTGTGCTCTTATCTGCGATGGCCGCGGCCGTTGCCCTGAGAAAAAAGGCATAACCCCGGCGGGTTTGCGCCACTCAATTTACGGATTCAATATTTTATTGAATATACATTTTATTTCAAAGGAGAAAAAACATGAAAAAAACACTTGCGTTGATCGTGGCTATCCTGATGGTAGTATCCATGATCCCCGTGATGGCCGTGACTACTTCGGCTGTTGACGTACAGGGCGATTGGGTCACCTATCGCTTCTCTGGCGGCTACAAAGAGCCCGCAGAGGGTGAGGAGCTTTCCTATACTCCTGCCCCCGGTTACGAGTACAACGACGAAGGCTTCCACATGACCTCCGCCGACTATACCGGAACCACCCCTTCCGGTACCATCCAGTCCAGAGAGAAGGTTTCCATTAAGGACGGCGTTTATATGGAGCTTCGTATCGACCAGTATCCTTACGGTGGCGAAGCCGGCACGGCTGACCACTGGATCTGCTTCAGCATCATGGACAGCCAGAAGCTTGAACCCGGTAACACCACAGACGGCTACGGCCAGGGTTGGCAGAGCCTTGTGCGCACCCCCGGTAACGGCGGTGGCGGTCCTTTCCAGAGCTTCGTCGTTGGCGAAGGTTCTACCGGCTGGCAGCATCAGGGTAACACTACCACAACTCCTACCGTGGATCCCGAGACCGGCAAGGAAATCTACACTTTTGAGATTACTTACGACGGCACCAACTATACCGCTGCTGTTTGCGGCGTTGCTGCCAACGGTTCCCCCGCTATCACCAAGAAGCTCAACGAGCTGGATCCCAACGGTGAGTTCTACATTGGCGTTTCTTTCCACGCCGGCGTAGCTGACGCGCCCCTGGAGGCAACCATTCTGAAGTTTGGTACTTCTAAGGAAACCGCTACTGTTCCCATGGGCTCCGACTCTGAGCTTCCCGAAGAGAACATTAACGTTAAGGCCCCCATCGCTGACTCCTCCTCCATTGAGACCAATAAGCCCTGTCTCCGCTTCGATACTACCGAGACCTCCTATTCCGGTAAAATCCCAACCTCTGGTTTGAATCTGACCGCTCAGGGTGACAATTCCTTCAAGGTCGAGCCCGGTGTTGCTACCTGTTACTTCACTTGGGGTATGAGAAACTCCCTCTCTTATGAGGCATCTGATTTCCCTGTCATCGGTATTTTTGTACAGGACCCCAACGAACTGATGGACGGCGGTATGATCTATTACTGCGCCGGTAAGAACATGAGTGCTGACGGTGCGCATATCGTTGACTACTCCATGTACGATGACACCACGAAGGTTTGGGGTGAGAACGGTGACTACATTTTCATGCTGGTTGATATGAGAGAGCTGCTGAGTGAAGAGCAGTTCGAAGAGGGCTGGACCGGCCGTATCAACAGCCTGCGTTTTGACTTCCAGAATCTGTATATCAACGAGGACCCCGAGACCGACTACTTCTTCTTCCACTATGCAGGTATCTTCCGCTCCGCAGAGGAAGCTTATGCATATCAGGATGCTTACGCCGAGGCATTGGGTCTGGGTGAGGCTGCTACCGAAGAGCCCGACGATCCTACCGAGGCTCCCACCGATGCTCCTACCGATGCTCCCGCTGCTTCCGATGAAGCTACCGATGCGCCTGGGGTAGAGGGTGATAAGACCGAAGCTCCTGCCGCTACCAACGCTCCCTCCACCACCGAGAGTGGTTGTGCATCCGTCATCGGCTCCGCTGCCATTTTGTTGGCTGCCGCCGCTGCCGCTGTTGTATTGAAGAAGAGAGACTGATCTTTCTTTGATTTGAGGCCCCCGACGCTTATGCGCCGGGGGCTTTTTCATGCCACTACCGTGCTTGTGGATTCAGCCATCATCCTGTGACGGGTTGGTGAAAAGTTGTAATAATTGTAATGATTTTCTTGATTTCCATACTAATATTTGTTGGTTTTAGACAATTTACTTTTGACTGAATCTATGGTATAATATTATCGCTAATGGCTACCGTTCGGGTGGCCGCAATTTAAATTTTAAAAGGAGAGAAACACCATGAAGAAAGTGCTTGCACTTATCATTGCCGCTATGATGATCGTTTCCATGATCCCCGTAATGGCAATCACCACTTCTGCTGCTGACGTTGAAGGTAACTGGACTACTTACCGTACCGCAGCAGGCTACGACGACGAAGACGCTTATACCCCCGCTCCCGGCTACGAGTACAACGACGAGGGTCTGCACCTCACCTCCCCCAGCTATGCAGGCTGCACCCCCTTCGGTACTGTTCAGTCCAAGGAAACCATCAACATTAAGGATGGCGTTTACATGGAGCTCCGTGTAGATGACTTCTCTTACGGCGGCAAGGAAGAAGGCGCTGCTAACAACGGCTTCGGTTCCGCCGACAACTGGATTTCCTTCAACCTCTGGGACAGAGAGATGGTCGCTCCCGGTTCTACGGATTACGGTCAGGGCTGGATCAGCTTGGTTCGTCACAGAGCCGCTGTCGAAGTAGAGAGCTTTATTTCCAGCACCGGCTTCCTGCACCAGGGTAACGCTACCATCGTCCCTGAGGTTGACTCTGAGGGTCGTGAGATCTACACCTTTGAGATCACCAACGATGGCACCAACTACACCATCTCCATCTGCGGCGTTCCCGTTGCCGGCGCTGCCGCTATCACCAAGCATCTCAACACTCTGAATGCTGACGGTGAGTTCTACGTAGGCGTTACCTTCCACTCCGGCGTTGCTGACGGTGTTCTGGAAGCAACCATGCTGAAGTTCGGTACTTCCAAGGAAGATGCTGAGACTCCCATCGGTTCTGACTCTGCAGAGCCCGAGGAGAACATCAACGAAACTGCTGAGATCGCTGATCCTTCCACTGTTCCCGAGAATATGCCCTGCCTGATCTTCGACGCTACCGAGTCTTCTCACAACGGCAAGATCGGCACCCAGGCTATGGAGCTTGAGGCTCAGGGTAACAACTCCTACAAGGTCATGCCCACCCAGGCTGTTGGTTTCCACACCTGGAGCATCAAGAGATCCCTGTCCTACGACGCTAAGGACTTCCCCGTTATCGCTATCTTTGTTGAAGACCCCAACATGGTCTTCGAGTCCGGCGCACTCCGTTACTCCGCAGGTAAGAATATGTCTGCTGACGACGTTCACATCCTGAACTACTCCATGTATGATGACGGCACCATTTACTACGGTGAGGGTGGTGAGTATTCTCTGATGTTCATCGATATGGCTGCTCTTCTGGACGAGGCTGCTTTTGAGGAGGGCTGGAACGGCCGTATCAACTCCCTGCGTTTCGACTACGGCACTCTGTCCATCAGCAACGATCCTGAGTACGACTTCTTCTTCTTCCACTATGCAGGTATCTTCCGCTCCGTGGAAGAGGCTACCGCTTACGGTGAAGCATATGCTGAATCCCTGGGTCTGACTGCTGCTCCCGATGAGGATGAGACTGAGGAACCCGGCAATGATGGTACCGGCGAGCCCGGTGTTGACGTTACCGAGCCCACCGTTGACGTGACTGAAGAGCCCACTACCGACGCTAACGATGCTACCGACGCTCCTGCAACCCAGGCTCCCGCTGCAACCGATGCTCCTTCCACCACTGAGGGTGGTTGCGCTTCTGTCATCGGTTCTGCCGCTATCCTGCTGGCTGCCGCTGCTGCCGCTGTTGTTCTGAAGAAGAGAGACTAATCTCACGCTGAGAACATATTGACTGACAATGACCCCCGACGCATATGCGTCGGGGGTTTTTGTATATTGGAGATCAAGTATATATGGCCATTGAATGACAGCACCGCAGACCACGGCAACTTCCACAATTTTATCTGCTTGTTTATGTGCGAAACGCCACAAATGATCGCCCCTACTTTACAAATCATCCGAGATGTGATATAATAAATTTGTAATAATTTCTTGGTTTTCAAGGAGGCCGTTCATGAAAAAAACGACGATTTCACCGACAATGCGATTTTTGTCTCTGATCTTGATGATAGCCATGTTGGTCTGTGCCGTGGCCGCTTGTACCACAGGCATTTCCCCCGCAGGTACCGATGCGCCCACTTCGGGTGAGTCTATCCCCGCCACCGAAGCCGCCACCAAAGGCGATGATTCCGCAACTGAATTTCCTACCGACAATTTCACAGAAATCCCTACTGAAGATGCGTTTGGAACTCAGGGTGGTGAAACAGAGTCCGAGACCCAAGGCCCTCCCGTGGATAATTCCAAGCGGGAAAATATCCCCACCGATGCTTCTGTGCTGACTTTCTACAATTACAAGCGCAATAAGAGCCTCTTCACGGGCGCGAATCAGTGCGCTTATGAGATCGTGATGGACGAGACCTATGGTTCCGTTTTGAAGCTCACCGCCGCCAAGGGCGCCAGCGATCCCTTTATTTCCTTCAATTACGGTAATTACATGAAAAATTGCAAGCTGGATCCCATCAGCGCAGACGAGTACAAATATATGGTTTATACTATCCGCGTGGAGAACGTGGCTTGTGAGTCTTTTGAAATGTTTTACTGTGCAGGTACCGTTGCTGGTCCCACGCCCGGCTACCAGATGACCGCCTCCTTCGATAGCACCAATACGGGCTGGCAAAAAATGGTCTTTGATCTCTCCGGGGCTCCCTTCGCAGGAGAGCTTCACGCCATGCGTTGGGATTTCCTGACCGCTGCTTCCGGTACGGGAGAGGAAAGCGTTTATATTTACTCCATCCAGTTCTTCAAAACAGAAGAGGAGGCCATGGGCGATCTTGACATCGACATGACCCGCCCCGGTGAAGGCTCTGATCTGACCGAAGCTCCTGTGGACGGTGTGAATTATGATAAGCTGAACGCGCCCGACGAGGATGCGTCTGTTTCCATGTGGTTTGATCATATGTCCCAGAAGGTGTATCAAAACGATACCACCTCCTCGGGCAAGCATACGTACGTCATTTCCATGGCGGGCAACAGCATTGAAAACTGTCAGGTGTTCCTGGCTCCCGAGACGGATCGTTCCTTCAATGTCACTTTGTCTGAGTTTACAGACGGAAAGAGTCATACCCTCCGTTCCGAAATCTACCGCGAGCATTACGTCAATGTCAACGGAAATATGATTCCCGATGCGCTGCCTCCCATTCAGGGTGCGGTAGACGTCAAAGGAGGCAATTCTCAAGGCTTTGCCATCAAGGTTTGGGCTGAGATGAACCAGCCTGCGGGTCTTTACACCGCTACTCTGGATATCAAGGATGCCTCTACGGGCAAGCATATCAAGACCGCCAAGGTCTACGTCAACGTGTGGGACTTCTCTCTCTCCGAGGAGACTGCCCTCAAGACCGCCATCAATATGTCTTCTTGGCCCGTGTTGGTTAAGTATCAGAACGCGGGTATGACGGAGATCTCAGGCGAGGAGATTTATAAGATCTACTTTGATTTTATGTTGGAAAATCGTATGTCCTGCTACACCCTGCCGTACAGCTTGGGTGATCCCCGCCTGGAGCCCTATTTGGACAATCCCCGTCTTACATCCTTCGTTATCAACAAGACCACCCAGAGTGAGCCCGGCGCTTACGAATATCTGAAGGATCATCCCCGTTGGCTGGAAAAGGGTTACTTCTACTATGTGGATGAACCCACGGGCATGGACAAGCTGAATCAGCTCAAGGAGGCAGGCGAGCGTTTGGAGCAAACCTTCCCCGCCTACAAGCAGGTATCCCCCTTCTTCACCAACGTACAGATCAACGAAAGCACCGACCAGATTGAGTTCATGAAGCCTTATGTCAACATCTGGTGTACCAAGCCCTTTGCCTTTACGCCTCGCGATAAATATATGGTCAGCGGTACCCAGTATATGACCACCCGCGCACAGGACGAAAAGTTTGGCACCTTTGCTGATCGTATGAAGGCTTTGCAGGCCGAGGGCCACGAGCTGTGGCTGTATGTCTGCTGGGAGCCTGCACAGCCCTACGCCAACTGGCTGGCGTTGGGTGATGGCACAGAGCCCATCATCACCATTTGGCAGTGTGCTCTGACCAACGCCACCGGTATGCTTTATTGGGATGCGGCCTATTGGACGGATGATCCTTACAACGATCTGACGCCCCTCGTCGGTGCTACCTCTCACGGTGACGGCGTGCTGATCTATCCCGGCTCCACCTACGGCATCTATGAGCCCGTATCCTCTCACCGCTTCGAGAATATTCGTCTCGGCATTCAGGACTACCAGCTTCTCTCCATGCTGGAAGAAGGACAGGGCGAGGCCGCCGCTGACGAGATGATCGCTATGGTTACCACCGATGTGATCACCTACACCAATGATGACGATTACCTCCACGCCGTTCGCGTACTGCTGGGCGAGAAGGTTCGCGATATGCTGAAAAAGTAAAACAGTCAGGAACCCCGCTTCGGCGGGGTTCTTTTCTTGTTTTGGGTGTTTGTAAGATAAATTTTGGAATTATAGACATGATTTCAAAAATAATCAAAAATATTTTTCCGAAAATGGAACAAAACACTTGACAAAAAGAAAAAAGTGGTGTATAATAGGGACAATCAAGAAAATCAAGGGGGCGGGGGCTTGCTACCTTGCCCGATAGGAGGATATATCATGGCAAAAGCATCCAAAAAATCACTGGCTCCAATGGTCGCGCACGATGCTGACAGAGAAGAGAAGCGTAAAGCACTGCAAACCGCGATGAAGCAGATTGAAAAGGACTTTGGCGAAGGATCCATCATGAAGTTGGGAGATAACCAACGCATGACGGTGCAGGCCGTGCACACGGGCTCTTTGTCTTTGGATATGGCATTGGGCATCGGTGGTGTGCCCCGCGGTCGTATTGTGGAAATTTACGGCCCGGAATCTTCGGGTAAGACTACCGTGGCACTTCATATCGTGGCCGAAGTGCAGAAAGCGGGCGGCGAAGCCGCGTTTATCGATGCTGAGCACGCGCTGGATCCCGTATATGCCAAGGCTTTGGGCGTGGATACAGACAATCTGCTTGTGTCTCAGCCCGATTGCGGCGAGGATGCTCTGTCCATTTGTGAGTCTTTGGTTCGTTCTGGCGCTGTGGATGTAGTGGTAGTCGACTCCGTAGCAGCGTTGGTACCCCGTCAGGAAATTGAAGGAGATATGGGTGCCGCTACAGTGGGTATGCAGGCCAGACTTATGTCTCAGGCGATGAGAAAGCTGTCGGCTGTGATTTCCAAGAGCCAGGCTGTGGTGATCTTTATTAACCAGCTCCGTGAGAAGGTGGGCGTGATGTACGGTAACCCCGAAACAACACCCGGCGGACGTGCGCTGAAATTCTACGCATCGGTACGTATTGATGTGCGCCGTACCGAGCAGCTCAAGAAGGGCACGGAAGTGTATGGCAACCACGTGCGCTGTAAGATCGTGAAGAATAAAGTGGCGCCTCCTTTTAAGGTGGCTGAATTTGATATTCTGTACGGCAAGGGAATTTCTCGTTCCAGCGAGATTTTGGATTTTGCCATTGAACTGGAGATCATCAAAAAGAGCGGTTCGTGGTTCTCTTATGACGGCCAGCGTTTGGGACAGGGTAAGGATACCATCCGTCAGTTGGTGGAGGATAACCCCGAATTTATGGAGGAATTGGAGGCCAAGGTTCGCGCCGCAAGCGAGGAGACAGATCTACTGGCGACCAAAGATTTTGAGTTGGATGACGAAGACGACGAAGAAGATTACGACATCCGTACTTTAGGCGAAGATGATGAAGTCTGATAAAGCTTTTCGCTTGATAGATACGCTGAAAGAATCGTCAACTCAGCTCCCAAAAAACATTCCTACGTTTACTGAAAAACAGTCTCCCCCCTGTGATGCGAAAAAAAGCGGGAGGGGCGCTGTTCCCGGGGAGATGAAAACCTCTCTCGCTCAAGCTGAAATTACGGAGGGAGAGGGAAGGTTGAGCGATGCCATCCGCAAAAGCATGGAGCTTTTAGGGTATGGTGCGATGTCTCAAAAAAAACTGATCCAAAAATTAACGCTGCGTGGATTTGAACCTGATGTTGCGATGGCAGCAGCCGCCTACCTTCGATCGCGCGGGCTTTTGCCTGAAACAGAGGATGCTGTCCGCTTTGCGGAGCAGGGCGTACGCAAGCTGTGGGGCCCTCGTCGGATCAAGGAGGATCTCTACGCGAGAGGGTTTACGGCGGAGGCCATTGATACGGCCATGGATTCGCTTTCCCGTGTGGATTTTGTGGCGAATTGCGCGAAGGTTATTTCCAAAAAATACGGTTACTTATCGGAGGATCCCCGTGAAGCCAAAAAAATGGTAGCCTCTCTCATGCGAATGGGCTATACTGCTTCGCAAATCAAGGCTGCCATCAGCCAATAGTTTTTATTTGATATGACAGGATAAATTAAGGGTCGGCTTCTTTAGAGGCCGACCCTTTGACGTTTAATATTCGATGGTGAGAGGCTTGTTTTCCTGAATCTCGTAACGGCATCCCTTGATGATGAGGGTACCGCCCTTGCGGGTAGACAGCACGGTGCAGGAATGAGCATCCATTTTAATGGACACCTCGCCCCCCTCCGGCAGAGGCACCTTGCCGTCGATGTACTTATACATACCGCGGTTTGGCTCTACGGCAAATGTCTCATACCCCACGGAAGTGGGGTAGACACCCAAGCAGTAACGTCCCAGCAGATAAATGGGACCGCCGCCCCAGGCATGGCAGAGAGAACAGCCGTACTTCATACCGTACATACCGTAGTGCTGGATACCTTCATGTTCAGGAATGTATTCTTCCCAAATGGAGGTAGCGCCCAGCTTGACCATTCCACCCCAATAGGACTCGATTTTCTTTTGTGCAAAAGAAAGTCGTCCCATTTTGCACAGAGCGCAAAGCTCGAAAAATTCGAAATAGGGGGTGGTAATCTGCGTGATATCGGGATTTTCCAGCACCATGCGGGTAATTTTACGTGCCCGCTTTTCGCTGACAAAATCGTACATAATAGCGAAAATATTGGCGTGACGGGTGATGTTTTCTTTTCCCGTGGTATAGCAATCCACAAAACCTCCGCGATCCTCACGCCAGAAGTCTTGCATGATATTGCGCTTGAGCTTGTCAGCGGTTTTACGGTAGTGGATACTGTCCATACCCATCAGTTCGGAAAGCGAAGCCATGGCATTTTTGCATTGCCAGAATAGGATTTGCTCCGCGCAGAGATCTCCGTCTTTGTCCATGTCTGACCAATCAATGAAAATCCAATCTCCGGGACGTTGGCAAATGTAACCCGCCTCGTCGATGCGTCCCTCCATGAAGTTATAAAGAGCCTTCAAGCGGGGATAGTAAACTTGGATAAACTGCTTGTCACCTGTGGCAAAGTAGTATTCGTAAGCACCGATGATAAGATACATGGAATAATCGTTGATAGAGTTGATGTGTTGCTCGTAAGGGGGCTTGCCCAAGAGAGCAATGATGGTGCGCTTGGTGATTTCGGGATTAAAAAACAAATAATTGTTTGCCTTGTAGGATTGGTAAGCGTCGCCCGACCAGCACCAGCGATCGCGCTTGATGCCATCCAAGAAAAATTCGCGGGAGTTGAGATGAAGCGTATAGGCACAGATATCCCAGATTTTCTTCACGGCGCGGCGGTTACAGGAGAACGAGGCTTTATCTTCAAGAGGGAGATACTCATACTCGGCTAAGACGTTTGTGGGCTCTTTACCGTCAGACTGAATGCAAACATAACGGAAAGCGCGAGGGACAAGCGTGTAATGAGCTTTACCGGTTACGGTTTCCCGGATGAGCGCTTCTGCGGGATCGGTTGCTTCTTCCTTGGATTCTCCGTAAACCACGCGAATACAATCAGTGGGGTCTGCGTCAAAACAGATTTGGGCAAAGGTCTCCCTCCCGAAGTCGTAAAGCCTGCCTGCAGGGGTGTCCTTGATTTGGACAGCCCTCAGGGTTTCGTAAGAGAAAGGGAAGATCCTGGGATCGTCCTCCGGGGAGGTATAGGCATCCCAAGTGCCCACGGGGACAGGACCGCCAGCCAGATGATCGCATACCCAGCTTTCGTCGGTGACGAGATACTTGGAATTGATGTAGATGCAGGGAAATCCTTCCTGAGCGAGAATCACCACTCTTGCTATATGATCTCCGGCGGGGACGAAAATATCCGTGTTGGCGGCATAGCGCACGTTGTCAATGGTGATATAGGCCTTGTGTGGGGTTACCAAACGCAGGGTGTCGGCTTCGTCGGCATGGTAAGCCTTTGCGAAGCTGGCGGTAGGGTAGGGCGCTGAAAGCGACCAAAAGCAGGGATACTCTACGCCGAATTCTTCTCTGCGGCTATGGAGTTTCATGCTGTGGTATAATTCAAAATCTCCGTTATACCAAATCCATTGTGCTTGTTTCATATTGCGAGCTCTCCTTTGTGGTTTGATGGTTGTTCTCCAAAATGTACAGAAATCACTTCTTGATTGAAAAGAGCTTTGGGCGAAAAAAGCCGCAGAGTTCCCCTGCGGCTTCAACTGCGGTCAAAACCGCTATGTAGACCGCCGTTCGGCTTGGTGAATAAGCTTCCATATACTTATCCAACGTCCACGACGCGGTCGATGGTCGGAGTGACAGGACTTGAACCTGCGGCATCGTGCTCCCAAACAAATCTGCTCCGTTTTTTTGCTTGATTTCGGGGGCTTTTCGGGGCTTTTGTGTCCGAAAACGGTGCTTTCGGATGCTCTTACAAGCACTGTTT
>SVTB01000047.1 GCA_015064015.1 Oscillospiraceae bacterium
CTCTCGCTTGGATGACAAAGGCTATACTGCCTTGGGACTTCTGAACAAGGCGGAGGGTAAGCTCCTGCTGGCTGTTTGGCGTATGCGGAGCGAAGAGCCTGCTGTGACCCTTGATCTGTCCAAGTACCTGACCGACAAGGCTACCTTGGTTGAAGCCTATCCCGCCCTTGATGGCTTTGCTGCCAAGCTGTGCAACGGCTCTTTGACCGTTGATTTCCCCGCAGGTAATGAATATAATAAGGGTAACTGCGCGGCTTATCTGGAAATAACGCTGTAAACGATCAAAAAGTACAAGTACCTCGACTAAACGAAAGCTCCCACAAACCGTTTATATCGGTCTGTGGGAGCTTTTTTCAAGTAAGAGCATTAGACTATGTTATATCCTCGTAGTGGGAACATGGTTTGCCCGGTTTATTCCACCATCCAGGGGGCCTTTCTCGTGAGCCACCCTGCATCCCTCGGTTGGGGCAGACAGGCCGTGAAAACGGCATCCATTTTTTCGTTCAACGCTCGCTGTCTTCCTTCGGGCGCGTCGGCAGGCTTGGTGATAACAGCAAGGGAGGACGATGAATTTTTGCGTAACATAGCCAAATAGGCGCGCCCGCGCTGATTGGCGGCTAATACTTGCGTATAGCTGGGTCGAAGGGCAATATCATCCATTGTAACGCCCGTTATTCCAAACAGTATCGCACGGCGCAAGCGGGCGTTGGTGTACTGTCGGGTGGCGGCAGCAGAGAGGAAGGCTTCGGGTGTATCCGTCGACAAAGCGCATTTGTGCAGGTGTGCCCAAAGTCCTCCGCCGGTCTCCGCAATATCTGACGGAGAGGTATCAGCTAAACGGAAATACATATGGGCATAGCAGAGCAATGGCAGGGGATCAATGGGGGCCCTTTCTTCCCGGATTTCGGACAGAAGAATTTCCAATGCTTGCTTTGGCATGGTACTTTCTAAAATTAGCGCAAGGCTGTCAGGGTCGCAAGAAGCCTCAAAAATCAAATTGCGCAAGGAGGTAGCAGAAGGGAAGGCCGCATCCGTTAAAAGCTCGTCACGATAATCTTGTCCCCTACGTTTGATGGTGTGGGCAACCATATTTCTTGTCAAGGTGCGGACGGCCGCCAAATAAGCGATACCCAAGAGATCGTTAGAAGAAGGAAAGCTTTGCGGGAGGGATTCATCCAATGTGTGCAATGCTTTTGCATATGCGGCGGCTGTTCCCATTCCGTCTCGGCATAATTCGGCGTAAAGACTTAGAAATTCTTGTGAGCGGATCAATTCGACACCACGGGTCAGTAAAGCTAAGTCTCCACACTCGCTTCCGAAGATCAGATTACTGACACCCATCTCCGAAAGGATTTGTACGCCGCCCATAGCAAAGGCCTCGGCGCTACCTGAGCACCATGGAAAGGGAAGCTCAACCACCAGATCTGCTCCTCCTGTAAGAGCCATAGCCCCCCTTGTGAAGGGTTCAATCATGGCCACATCTCCGCGCTGTGTGCTTTGTCCCGACATGACACAGATCACGCATCCGTCCTCTCCGACCAAACGCCGAGCTTCCGCAAGCAGATGAATGTGACCGTTGTGCAGGGGGTTGAATTCACAAATTACCCCAATGGCTGACGGCTTTTTTGATGCGGCTTCTTTCATAGGCCTCCTCCTTCCAATAAATTTCTAATACAGGTATCTCACTCATCCATCCGGATGTCGATGCCGTTGACCTCGGCACCCTCATCAGCGCGAATCAAAATATAGCGCACACCATCAATGACCCTTGTTTCCACAAGATCCCGTTTTTCCGGACTGACCTTAATGACCACGTCAGGGGTACGGACTTCAAATTTTTTAACATCCATCATGTTTTTGGGGTTGACTTGCGCATCGATCCCAAAGTTATCATCAAATTGCTTTTCAAAAGTCTCCACGCCGGCCTCAGGTATGCCGCAAAATTCCAGCATATCTCGGATGGCATATTTGTCCACCACCAAAGGCTCGTCTTTGTGCTCCTTGTGATCCTCTACCACATGGCAAAGCTGGGCGTGCACCGATTGGATGACCTGAAGGGAGCAGGATTCTCCTGTTGAATCTGCAAAAATTCCCTTGAAGGTTTCGGTCTGTTCTTTGGCAGGCATGGGCAAACGCTCGGTATGGAACAAGGCCTTGGCGAAGGTGTCATAGTTGTTGTCTTTTGCCTTGGTGTAATACAGCGCACCGTAAAGATTGGTAGCACGGTTGTCAAATGCAGGGAACATAAATCCTACCTGTGGAGAAGAGATCACTGCGTCAGGCAGAAGATTGCGGAAGCAACATTCCTTGACTTGGTAGGAAAGCGCGGGCTTGGTGCTTTGAATAGGGCAAACGGCGCATATGATGTATCGGAAGACCTCTGCGGCATCCTCGGATTTTTGTCCGTCCTTTGTATAGGAAAACACATCGTATGTATCAGCCGCCAAAAGGATCATATAGCTTCCTTCCAGGGTAAGAGCGCCGATGATTTTGGCATAAAGGCTTTTGACAGACTCTTCGTCGGACAGTTGGGTATCGCGAAGCTTCATGAGAAGCGCGTGTTCTTCGCCGCCGGATACCTGAGAGGTGCTGAAGTCAATCCCCATTAGGTTGATGCCCATTCCGCCGGACAAAGTTTTTCGAAGCAAGGAAAGGATTTGGTCACCTTCGGTTTCGCTCATGAGGCCGAGGGATTGGTCAACGCAAGAGATGATTTCTTTATTTTCATTAACAAGACAGCCGCGGATACGGCTGATGGAGGTTTTTTCTCTTTTGAATCTGCGGCGTATTTCGCCGATTTCTCTATCGGTCATATAGATTCTTCTTTCTTTACTGATTTTTAAAATTTTGAATCGTAAAAACAAAAGGGATTCGCCCGTACCCCACGGGTACACGGAATCCCTTTGTTCGTTGCAAGGCATGGGCGATTACCGACGGTAATCGCATACGGCATGGCACAGATCAATTAAGCGTCCTGCTTAACGTCCAGAACCTTCTTGCCTGCGTAGAAACCGCAAACGGGGCAAACCTGATGATTCTTGATCATCTCGTTGCACTCGGGGTTCGTACACTTGGAAAGACCGACAACTTCCAGCTTGGTGTTGTTGGATCTTCTGGTATTTCTGCGAGCCTTGGAAACTTTACGCTTTGGTACTGCCATTTTGCCACCTCCTCCTGGGCTTTCCGAAGCAAGTGCCAAACGGCACCGCTCCGTCTATCTGACCACCCCTACGGGTATCATTCTTTGTTAATTTTGGTTATGCCTACATTGAAACAATCGAGCACTCAAGACTTGTCCGTGCCGTCGGTATCTTCTTCTTCGTCAAAACGAAGAGAGGCCAATACCGCCCAACGGGGATCAATCTCTTTTTCGGAGCACCCACAAGCACCCTCTCTCTTGGGCTTGCCGCACTTAGGGCAAAGACCGGGACAATCTTCGCTGCATAAAAGACGCATGGGGAAGCTCAGAATCAAAGCCTCACGAACAGCGTCGTCAATGTCGAGAAAACCACCCTGGATGATGACAAATTCATCAACGTTATCTTCTTTCTGCTCTTCGGTCAAGGTACCCTCGGTTACTACGGTGCGCTCAAAGGGAAGAACGTAAACCGATGCAACGGGATCAAGACAGCGGGCACATTCGCCTTGGTAGGGAATCTCCGCTGAAGCAACTAGCTTCATATAACCGCCGCGGTTGGTGATCTCTCCGATGATATGAGCCTTCTCAGGAAAAACAACACCGTCAAGGTTTTCGGGTTCGAGAAGAAAATCAATATCGATCCGGTTGGTTTCCCCACGCAACATGGGACGAAGATCCAAATTCATGGCTTTCCCCTCTCCTGTTTGAAATGTGTGCAAAACACGACAAGGATAATTATAACCGATTTCATTTAAATTGTCAATAGTTTTTTTGAATTTTCTTTTGCTGAAACATACATTTTTGCGGCGATTGAGGCCACTTCCTTGTTGATAAAAACCTCGGATAACAAAATACGGGGAGATTGGCAAAAAAAATCAAAGAAATTTGTAATTTTTTTTGATTTTCCTATAGATTTTTTCGCGCTTCTATGTTATAATATTATGAAATCATTTGATTAATTTTATCGGAGGTTACTTTCAAATGAAAAAGAAATTGACAACAGTCGTATTCCGCGGCACCCCTGAGCAGGAAGCAGAGCTCATCAAGGTCATTGACAAGTACAAGAATGTCAAGGGCAAGATGATGCCGATCCTGCAGGAAGCACAGGCCATTTATGGCTATCTGCCTATCGAAGTGCAGAAAATTATCGCTGAGCGCACCGGTATTTCTCTGGAAGAGATTTACGGCGTCGTCTCCTTCTATGCCCAGTTCAAGCTGAATCCCGAAGGCGAAGTGGCCGTGGCCGTTTGTCTCGGTACTGCTTGCTATGTCAAGGGCTCCGGCGACATCATCGAAGAATGCTCCAGAATTCTGGGCGTACCTGTAGGCAGCACCTCTGCTGACGGTAAGTACTCTCTTGAGGCTACCCGTTGTATCGGTGCTTGCGGTCTGGCACCTGTATTGACCGTCAACGGCGAAGTTTATGGTCGTTTGGTCGCTAAAGATATGGCTGGTATCCTGGCCAAGTATATGTAATTCCGATCCTTAGGGTAGGAGCTTGGCTATATGAAAATTTCTGTCATTAAGGAATTACTCCATGCCGATGTTGTTTGCGGTGAGGAAAACCTGGAAAACGAGGTTCACTCGGCTTGCGGCAGCGACATGATGAGCGATGTTCTGGCCTATGTTAAGGATCAGGCGGTGCTCCTTACGGGGCTTGTGAATCCACAGGTTATCCGCACAGCGGAAATGATGGATATGCAATGCATTGTTTTCGTGCGTTCCAAGACCCCGACGGAAGAAATGATCCGCCTTGCGAAGGAATCTGATATGGTTATCCTTTGCACCAAAAAGAGAATGTACGAGGCCTGCGGTAAGCTGTATCTCGGCGGTCTCGGCGTGAATGCGGTGAAGTGACATGAATGAGGCAGTAAGATTTCATTTTGTGGTGGACGGAGAGGACTTTACCTCTGCGGGTCAAGCCTCGGTGCAGATGAAGAAAAATCTGCGCAGACTGGGCATCCCCCCTGAGATCATCCGCAAAATATCCATCGCCATGTATGAAGGAGAGATCAATATGGTCATCCACGCAGGCGGCGGCGAGGCGGAGGTTCTTGTATATGAGGACCGCATCGAGATGATCCTTACAGACCACGGCCCCGGTATCGCCAATATCGAGCAGGCCATGACGGAGGGCTATTCTACAGCTCCCGATAATGTGCGCTCTCTTGGCTTTGGCGCCGGCATGGGACTTCCTAACATGAAACGCTATACCGATGGCATGAAGATTGAGTCTGAGGTGGGGAAGGGAACGACCATCACCATGACGGTTAACTTAGGTTAACCCATCTTTATCCATCAAATGAATTTCTGCACAGCTTGGAAAGGAGACACGAGAACCATGAACTCGTATAAACATTCGGTATCTCTGGACCTGTCACGCTGTACGGGATGTACGACTTGCCTGAAGCACTGTCCCACTGAGGCGATCCGCATCAAGGATGGCCATGCGGTGATCAATGACGAGCGTTGTATCGATTGCGGCATCTGTATCAAGATATGCCCCAATAAAGCCAAAAAGGCAACCTACAGCCGCCTCGAAAAGGTGATGAAGCGCAAGTACAAAATTGCCCTGCCCGCACCGTCCTTGTACGGGCAATTTGAGGATCTGGAGGACGTGGATTTCGTCCTGCAGGGGCTCAAGGACATTGGCTTTGATGATGTGTATGAGGTGTCCAAAGCGGCAGAACTGGTATCGGCTTACACACGCCTGTACTTGAAAACCGAAGGCATTCCCAAGCCCGTGATCAATTCAGCCTGCCCTGTCGTACTCCGTTTGATATCTTTGCGGTATCCAACCCTAAAGGAACATATCATGCAGCTCTTGCCTCCCATGGAAATCGCCGCACGGATGGCCCGTGAGCGTGCCATGAAAGCGCATCCCGAGCTTGCACGCGAGGATATCTGCGTATGCTTTATATCTCCTTGTCCCGCCAAGGTCAGTTATGTCCGTAACGGATTTGGAGAATATCAAAGCGAGGTGGACGAGGTCCTGTCCATTAGTGATATTTATTTCAATTTGATCAATGTCATGCGCCGCGGGCGTCAGCCTGAATCCCTGTCTCAATCAGGGGTTATCGGCATCAGCTGGGCTACCACGGGAGGCGAGGCTTCTGCCTTGTTTAACGACAAGTATTTGGCGGCTGACGGCATTGAAAACGTAAACCGTGTACTGGAGCAGTTGGATAACGGCAATATCTCGGGTTTGGAATTCGTCGAGCTCAACGCCTGCCCCGGTGGGTGTGTGGGTGGAGCCATGGTGGTGGAAAATCCCTTCGTGGCCAAAGCGAGACTTCAGACCCTGCGCAGATACCTGCCTGTATCTCAAACCCAGCTTCACGGAGACGAACGGGATTATATTCCCGAAAAATATTTCTTTGATGAGCTTCCTACGTATATGCCCATCCAGCGTCTCAGTCCGAATTTTGGAGAATCTCTTCGTATGATGGCTGTTATCCAAAAGTTGCACGAAGCTTTGCCGGGTATCGACTGCGGTGCCTGCGGCGCGCCCAACTGCCGAGCTTTTGCCGAGGACGTAGTTTGCGGTAGAGTGCCTGAGGACGGCTGCGTCCTGCTTCAAAAGCAACAGCTGGAAGTGTTGCTCAAAGCCAAGGAGGAGGAATTGAACCGTGACAGTGAATGAACTGGTAAAAAATCTCTCCTTGAATCCGGTCATCTTGCCCGATGGCGATCGTATGGTGAAAGGTGTCTATATCGGAGACCTGCTTTCTTGGGTCATGGGACGCGCTGAGTGCGATAATGCTTGGGTTACCATCATGTCCAACCTCAACATTGTTGCCGTTGCTACGCTGGCTGACGTGTCCTGCATCATTCTGGCAGAGGGAGTTACCCTTGAAGAACAGGTAAAGAATACGGCTGAGGCTAAAGGAGTCAATATTTTGGCAACTGACAAAACCGCCTATGAGCTAGCTGCCGCTTTGGCAAGGATAGGACTATGAATCGTTACTATTACGATTTCCATATCCACTCCTGTCTGTCTCCCTGTGCCGATAACGACATGACCCCGAACAATATCGCGGGTGTGTGCGCGTTGGCGGGACTGCAGATTGCCGCGCTGACCGATCACAATTCCGTAAAGAATTGTCCTGCCTTCTATAAGGCGGCAAAGAAGCAAGGCGTCATTCCCATTGCGGGAATGGAACTGACTACTGCCGAGGATATCCACGTGGTCTGCCTCTTTGAAGCGTTGGAAAATGCCATGGCCTTTGGAGAAGCGGTAGAAGAGAAGCGCATCCGCATTAAAAACCGTGTGGACATCTTTGGTGATCAGATCATCATGGATGAAAGTGACGAGCCTGTTGGCATTGAGGAGGATATGCTTCCCAACGCGACTTTGCTTTCCTTGGATGAGGTCCAACCCTTAGTGGCACGCTTTGACGGCGTTTGCTATCCCGCTCATATTGACAGAGAAGCCAACGGCATCATCGCTATTTTGGGTACCATCCCCGAGTCTCCCATCTTTCATTGTGTCGAGCTCCGGGATTACGATAAAAAGGAAGATTATAAAAGCAAATACCCTATTTTAAAAGACAAACTTATGCTTTGCGGTTCGGATGCCCATTATTTGTGGGATATCCAGGACGCGAGTGCTTATTTTGAACTGGAAGACGAGCCCTACAGCGGCGACTTTGTGCGGCATCAGTTGTTCCTACGCTTGAAAGGAGAAACGTGATGAAGGAGCTATCACTCAACGTGCTTGACATCGCCAAAAACTCCGTTAAGGCGAAGGCTACCCTGATTGGCATATCTTTGGTGGAGGAAGGGAATAAGCTGACCCTCACCATCACGGACAATGGTTCCGGAATGAAGCCTGAGGTGGTGGCCACCGTCATGAACCCCTTCTATACCACCCGTACCACCCGTAAGGTGGGTATGGGCATCCCATTGCTCATCTTGGCTGCTGAGCAAACGGGAGGTAGCGTGACCATTGAGTCCCGACACGAGGAGGATCATCCTGCTGACCACGGTACCGTAGTGACGGCTGTCTTCTATACCGACCACATTGACTTTACGCCCATTGGTGATATTGTTTCGAGCATTGAAACGCTTATCATGGGCTCCCCCGAGATCGACTTTACCTTCCTGCACGACAGAAACGGGCAGACGGCAGAGTTGGATACGAGGCAGATCAGGGAAGTGCTGGGGGATGTTCCTTTGGACACCTTTGAAGTCATTCAGTGGATCGGACAATTTCTGCGGGAGCAATATGGTTCCGCGGACGAAACTGTGTAATCAAAAAAATTGATATACCAACGAAAGGAATTTGAAATCATGAAATCTTTGGCAGAACTCGCTGCGATCAGAGAGAAGATGAAGGACAAGGTTGTCCTTCGCGAGGGTACGAACGACACCCGCATCGTTGTCGGTATGGCAACCTGCGGTATCGCCGCCGGTGCCCGTCCCGTACTGAACGCTTTTGTGGAGGGTGTAAACCGTGAGGGTCTTGCAGGCTCCGTCACCGTCTCCCAGACCGGCTGTATCGGCATTTGCCAGTACGAGCCTGTTGTCGAGGTGTTCCAGCCCGGTAAGGAAAAGGTCACCTACGTCAAGATGACAGCTGAGAAGGCAGAGAAGGTCATCGCAGACCATATTAAGGGCGGCAAGGTTGTGGAGGAATACACCTACAACACCGCTGTGAACGCTTAACGGAGGTATCTGAATTATGATTCGTGCACATGTACTTTGCTGCGGCGGTACCGGTTGTACCTCGTCCGGCAGCTTGAAGATCCAGGAAGCTTTTGTCCGCGAGATCGAAAAGCAGGGTCTTGCAGAGGAAGTGAAGGTTGTTCAGACCGGTTGCTTCGGCCTTTGCGCCCTGGGCCCCGTCGTTATCCTTTATCCCGACGGCACCTTCTATAGCCGTGTAGAAGAGTCTGATGTAGCCGAGATTGTCTCTGAGCATTTGCTCAAGGGTCGCCCTGTGGAGCGTCTTGTATACAATGATGTTTCTGAGGGGCAAGAGGTTACCGAAGTTCACTCTTCCTTGAATGATACCACCTTCTATAAGTCTCAGTACCGTCTGGCTCTGCGTAACTGCGGTGTTATTAACCCCGAGAATATCGAAGAGTACATCGCTATGGACGGCTATGCCGCTTTGGGTAAGGTTCTGACCGAAATGACCCCCGATGAGGTCATCCAGACCATTTTGGATTCTGGCCTGCGCGGTCGTGGCGGCGGCGGATTCCCCACCGGTCTGAAGTGGAAGTTCGCCAGCGGCAACCGTGGCAACGTCAAGAAGTACGTTGCTTGTAACGCCGACGAGGGTGACCCCGGTGCATTCATGGACCGTTCCATTCTGGAAGGTGACCCCCACGCTCTCATCGAGGCTATGGCTATTGCCGCTTACGCTATCGGTGCTGACGAGGGTTACGTTTATGTCCGTGCTGAGTACCCCATCGCCGTCAACCGTCTCCAAATCGCTATCGATCAGGCTAAGGAATATGGTCTGTTGGGTAACGACATCTTCGGTACGGGCTTTAACTTCGACCTGAGCATCCGTCTGGGCGCAGGCGCGTTCGTCTGCGGTGAGGAAACCGCGCTCATGACCTCTATCGAGGGTAACCGCGGTGAGCCCCGTCCCCGTCCTCCTTTCCCCGCAGTCAAGGGTCTGTTCGCTCAGCCTACCGTTCTTAACAACGTGGAAACCTACGCTAACATTCCTCAGATCATCCTGAAGGGTGCTGAGTGGTTCAACACCATTGGTACCGAGAAGTCCAAGGGTACCAAAGTATTTGCTTTGGGCGGTAAGATCAAGAATACCGGTCTTGTTGAGGTTCCCATGGGTACCACCCTGCGCCATATTATCGAGGAGATCGGCGGCGGTATCCCCAATGGCAAGAAATTCAAGGCTGCTCAAACCGGTGGTCCTTCCGGCGGTTGTATCCCTGCACACCTCATTGATACCCCCATCGACTACGATAACCTCATGGCTATCGGTTCCATGATGGGCTCCGGCGGTCTCATCGTCATGGACGAGGATACCTGTATGGTAGATATTGCCCGCTTCTTCCTGGACTTCACCGTAGACGAGTCCTGCGGTAAATGTACGCCTTGCCGTGTCGGTACCAAGCGTCTGCTTGAGCTGCTCGACAAGATCATCTCCGGTAACGGTGAGCTGGAAGACCTCGACCGTATGGAAGAGCTCTGTAACTACATCAAGTCCGCATCTCTGTGCGGCCTGGGTCAGACTGCGCCTAACCCTGTCCTGTCTACTCTGAAATACTTCCGCGATGAGTATGTAGCTCACATCGTTGATAAGAAGTGCCCCGCAGGCGTGTGCAAGTCGCTCCTGCAGTTCAAGATCGATGCTGATAAGTGTATCGGTTGCGGTAAGTGCGCTAAGCAGTGTCCTGCAGATGCCATCACCCGTACCGATTACATCGCTCCCGGTCATAAGCTGGCTTCCTTCGCTATCGACACTACCAAGTGTGTCAAGTGCGGCGCTTGCATGAGCGGTTGTAAGTTCGGCGCGATTTCCAAGTCTTGAGAAAGGAGAACTTTGAACCATGGAAACTGTAAATATTAAAATCAATGGCAAGGACTACGAGGTTGCCAAGGGCTCTACTGTCCTTGAGGCTGCCCGCGCTGCCAAGATCGATATTCCTACTCTCTGCTACCTGAAGGACATCAACGAGATCGGCGCTTGCCGTCTCTGCCTCGTGGAGGTCTCCGAGGGTGGTAAGCCCTACCGTTTGGTTACTGCTTGCGTGTACCCCGTTACCGAGGGTATGTCCATTCTGACCAACACCCCCAAGATCATTGCTTCCCGTAAGATGAACCTGGAGCTTCTGCTTTCCAACCACGACATGAAGTGCTTGGAGTGCACTCGTTCCACCAACTGCGAGCTGCAGACCCTCTGCCGTCAGTACGGTGTCAGCACCTCCAAGTTCGTCGGTGCTCGCAACGAGTACGAGATCGACGATAGCTCCTTCTCCATTATCCGCGACAACAATAAGTGCATTCTCTGCCGTCGTTGTGTCGCTATGTGCCAGAAGGTGCAGGGCGTCAGTGTCATCGGTGCCAACGACCGTGGTTTTGATACTCACATCGCGTCCGCTTTCGAGTATCCCCTGGGTGGTACCTCCTGCATCAACTGCGGTCAGTGTATCGTAGCTTGTCCTGTAGGCGCTCTGTATGAGAAGGACGATACCGATAAGGTATTCGAGGCTTTGGCAGATCCCTCCAAGCACGTCCTCATCTGCACTGCTCCCTCCGTTCGTGCCCAGATCGGTGAGTGCTTCGGCTACGAGCCCGGTACTGACTGCGAGGGTAAGATGGTAGCCGCCATCAAGCGTCTCGGCTTCGACGGCGTCTATGACATGAATCTCACCGCTGACCTGACTATCGTCGAGGAAGCTCACGAGCTGATCAGCCGTATCCAGAACGGCGGCGCTCTGCCCATGATCACCTCCTGCTCTCCCGGTTGGATCAAGTTCTGCGAGCATTATTTCCCCGAGATGACCGAGAATCTCTCCACCTGCAAGTCTCCCCAGCAGATGTTCGGCGCCGTGGTCAAGACCTACTATGCCGAGAAGATGGGTTGGGATCCCAAGGATATCTTCTTCGTGTCCGCCATTCCTTGTACTGCCAAGAAGTTCGAGGTGGGCAGACCCGGTCAGTCCGCCGCAGGTGTGCCTGACGTTGACGTGGCCATCACCACCCGTGAGCTGGGTCGCATGATCCAGAAGGCCGGCATCGACTTCAAGAGCCTGGACGACGAGGCGTTTGATCAGCCCTTCGATATCGGTTCCTCCGCAGGTGCTATCTTTGGCGCTACCGGTGGCGTTATGGAGGCTGCTCTCCGTTATGCCGCAGAGCTCATTCTCGGCACCAAGCTGGAGTCTGTGGAATTCCCCGAGGTTCGTGGCGTAGAAGGCATCAAGGTTGCTTCCTACAAGCTGGGTGACATGACCGTCAACGTGGCCGTTGCTTCCGGTACCGGCAATGCCAAGGCCCTGCTTAACAAGGTCAAGGCAGGCGAGCTTGATGTTCAGTTCATCGAGATCATGGCTTGTCCCGGTGGTTGCGTCAATGGCGGTGGTCAGCCCATCCAGCCCGCATCCGTCCGTGCCGCTATCGACCTCCGTGCTGTCCGCGCTGCCGTTCTCTACAACGACGACAAGGCCTGCGATCTTCGCAAGTCTCAGGACAACTCCGGTGTCAAGGTGCTGTACGACGAGTACTTCGGTGAGCCCAATAGCCACAAGGCTCACGAAATTCTGCACACCCACTATATCAAGAGAGGTCTGTAAGAGCTATGCTGCACCGCCGTCTCCAAAGAGACGGCGGTGTGCTTTTTTTATAAAATAGGCATCGTTTTTTAGTGCAAGATGCACATTGACAAATGATAATAAAAATGATATAATACAATCGAATGAACGCAAAATATTTGCATTCACAACATTACATTCTGAAAGGAAACAAGAAAATGAAAAAGATCTTAGTTTTGCTTCTGTCCCTCGTCATGGTTCTGTCCATGTTCGTTGCTTGTGAGACCCCCAACGTAGAAGGCGAAAAGACCGAAGCTCCCACCGAAGCCCCTACCGAGGCTACCCCCCAGTCTGTCATGGAAGCGGCCGACCAAGCGATGCTGTCTGCTCCCTATAAGATGACCATGAAGATGGCCTATTCCTCTGATAATGCCGAGCTGAATGAAGTGTATAAGCAAATGGATATGGAAATTCCCATGATCGTTGACGGCAACAATATGTCTATGGATATGTCCATGGAAATGGAAGGCATAACCATCAAAATGCTCATGACCATCGTTGATAAGACTCTGTATTATGATATGGAGATCATGGGTCAGTCTCAGAAGGTAAAGTGTTCCCTCACCGACAAACAGTTGGAAGATTTCATGAAGGAAAACAACGCTCAGTTGCCTGTTTCTCCTGAGGAATTTGGTAAAATCTCCATGGAAGAGAAGGACGGCAAGTTCCTTATCAGTTGTGATGAGATTACCGCAGAAGGCACCAAGATGTTGAATGATCTTATGGCAGGTTCCTTGGGCGATGTTGATCTTACCATTGATGACATTACCTTTACCATGACTATTGCGGACAACAAGTATGAGTCCATGAATATGGGCACTACTTGTAGCATGAACATAGGTGATACCAAGACTTCCGTTACTCTGGATGCTGACGTTCTCTTCGACTATGAGAATGTAGCGCCCATCACTGCTCCTGAGGATGCTGATAGCTATCAGGAGATGAGCTACGACGACCTCATGGGTGGTCAGTAATCTAAATGCTTTATTTCAAAGACCGTCACCTTGGTGACGGTCTTTTCCTTTGTCGATTGAAAAAATATTTCAAATTATTGTTCTCCCTGCATAAGCTCTCCAAAAACGGTAGAAAATATGGATGTACCTACGAGGCACATTAAAAAAGACCGCCTCGATGTAACGAAAGCAAAGGAGAACAGATATGTCTAACTACAATGAAACTCAGGATAGCTTTGGCGCAAAGCTGAAAAGAATCTGCGCAAACCGTGCCGTGGTGATCACCTTCCTCACCATGCTGGTAGCTGTGGCGGTGGTGATTGCTGTCACTGTTTCTGCCAACAGAAGTAAGAAGCCTTCTACTGATCCTACCGAATCCGGTATGATTGTGCAGCCTACGGATACTTCCTCCAATCCCTCCGGTGTCGGTCAGGAGACTCTGCCCACCTATCACGGTCAGGAGACTAAGCCCGTGATCAATGAACAGCCCGATGAACCCTCCCTCTTCGAGCTTCCCGTCAGTGGCAAACTCTTTAAGGATCACGATGCCACCATGCAGGTCTATTCTGCGACCATGGGTGACTATCGTGTTCACCTTGGTCTTGACATCGTCACAGAAGCCAACGCTCCTGTATTTGCTGCCGCAGACGGTCAGATCGAAAAGGTCTGGGATGATGCTCTCATGGG
This sequence comes from Oscillospiraceae bacterium, assembly GCA_015064015.1. Taxonomy (GTDB): domain Bacteria; phylum Bacillota; class Clostridia; order Oscillospirales; family CAG-272; genus CAMEON01. The sequence continues at coordinate 14,070 of SVTB01000047.1, forward strand.
CACCTGCGTGGCTATCTCCCATAGCAACGACATCCTGACGGTTTATAAGAATCTGGCTGTCGACTTGGCCAAGGATATCACCGAGGGTGCGAAGGTTAAGTGCGGCCAACAGATTGGCACGGTTGGGGATACCGCGATTCTGGAAATGGCCGATGAACCTCACCTCCATTTTGAAATGACCGCTAAGGGTCTGTCCGTAGACCCTATGGACTATTTCGATAAGGATTCTGCCGACGCGCTTTCCAAGGATACCGCCTTTGAGCAGAACGCCGTTACTTCGGCAGGGAAGTAATCAATAAAAAGTGGGGCTGTCATGCTAAAGGTGGCAGCCCCTGTGTTCTATTTCTATGTGTTCCGCCATATACTCTATCGACAAACACAAGCAAATGCACGGAGGTACGTATATGACAGAGCATTCCATTTATAAAGACATCGCCGAGCGCACGGGGGGAGATATTTATATCGGTGTGGTGGGTCCCGTCCGATCCGGCAAATCCACCTTCATTAAGCGGTTCATGGAGTCCCTGGTGCTCCCCAACATGGAGGACGGCTATGCCCGTGAGCGCGCAAGGGACGAGATGCCCCAATCGGCGGCAGGAAAAACCGTTATGACCACCGAGCCCAAGTTTATTCCCGATGAGGCCGTTACGGTGGAGCTGGACGATACCGCCGCCATGCGGGTGAAAATGATCGACTGCGTGGGCT
>SVTB01000048.1 GCA_015064015.1 Oscillospiraceae bacterium
TAGTATTCCCACTCGCTCCAAGGCATAATGTTTGGGCCCGTGGAGGCGGGATCGTCTCTTTGGAACTGCTCGCCCGGCTCATCCTCGCAGATCTCGCGGCAGATGAAGCCGTCCCTGTGCTGATGGGAATAGAAATTGTCCAACGTTTTTTGAAAATTGAACACGTGGGCACCGTACCGTCCGAACATGACGATAAAGGAGGAATCCCACATGAACAGGTAGCCGTTGAAGGCGGTGTCGATGAAGTTGGACACAAAGCCCCCTGCGGCGTTGGGCTTTTTGAGATTACGGAAGGCGATCTCCCAAACCTTGTCATAGCAGGCGAGGGCGTCCTCATGCCCCAACCAGATGGGCTTTGGGAGTTGATCCTTCACTTCGGCATATGTAGGCAGAGGGGCGTCCTCCGCAGGCATAGTCAGATATGGGTTCTGCGCCACGTAGGGGTTATGGGCGTAGAAGAGAGAATCGTTGACGAGGTAATGCTTGCCCATACGGAAAGCTCCTTTCATATGTAAGCTTGGAAGAGTTACAAGATACGGAGATACGAGATACAAGATAGCGCGTAAGGCGATGTCTATTTTGTATCTTTGTATCTTTGTATCTTGTATCTTTATATCTCAAAAAAGGCTTGCGATCCAGTAGATCACCCCATACACCGCCCCGGCCAAAGTACCGTACAACAGCACAGGTCCCGCCACGGAAAAGATCTTTGAGCCAACGCCCAAGATCCAGCCCTCGCTTTTGGCGTCTATGGCAGGGGAGGCCACGGCGTTGGCAAAGCCCGTGATGGGCACCAACGTCCCAGCACCGGCACGCTTGGCTATACAATCGAAAATCCCTAACCCTGTAAGCAAAACAGCCAAGAAAACCAAAGTGACAGCGGTCATAGTGCCCGCGTCATCGGGATTCATGCCGCATAGCTTGGTATAGATATCGCGGAAGCCTTGTCCGAGGGTACAAATCATCCCCCCCACAAGGAAGGCCCATATGCAGTTTTTCAAAATGGGCGATTTCGGCGCACGGGCATCGGCATATTTTTGATAGGTTTCTTTGTTCATATTCATAGCATCACCTTTTTGCATTCCGTTTTGAAATAGTGTGCTATGAAAATTCATTTTATATACGAAAAAATCACCCGATCAGTTGGGCATAGGCCACGTTAAGGCAAATACTTCGGTAGAAATCATCATATGTCTCTACAATTTGCTCACCCGCGTTTTCACCCCATACACGGATCATATCACCCCCCATAAAGGTAAGCTTATTTTCCAACTGACAATCTCGTAAAAGAATATAATGGTCGCTTCCCTCTACACGGCAAATATAGTAAACGTAATATTTGCCGGAATCATACAGATCTTCCAATCGCTCGGTCACCGTCAGCTCCATGGTAACGTATTCACCTTCGTGTTCGTAGTAGGTGCGGAAAAATTCATCAAAATTCAGCTCCTCGCATTTTTCCACATAGGCCTCACGGGAAATATCATCATTGACGGGATTCTTCTCCAAAAAACGGTTTAATAGATAAGAGCCGCCTCCGAGGTGTACCACCACAAAATAAACGGCGGCCAACACTGCAAACAGGATCTTCCATTTTTTAGCGTGAGGACTTGTCACAAGCAGAACGATGCCCACCACGGGCATAAAAAACATCATCATGGTGATAAACCACCAAGAGAAAAACCAAGGGATGAACTGTACCCGTCCCGAGGAATTGCGTGTCTTCTTGGGCTTTTTCACCGCCGCGCGGTTCCCTGCCCTCATGTGTTCGGGACAGACCTTGCCGCAGAGAGGACATTCATCAGAGGCAAAATAGCACTCACATTCGGGGCATTTATTCAGTTCTGGGCGATCCAATTCGTCGGAATCAAAATAACCTAAACTACGTCCCATAGGGATTTCCTCCTATTTCAAACCAATTTTTCCTTCACTCGCAAGCCTGAAGGCTTGCGAACTTCACGCGCCGCAGGTGCACTTCATGTGCCACAGGCACGCTTCAGGAACCCGTAGGGTTCGCTTCACTTCTTAGGGCTTCCCTCCATAAAGTAGGCCGCCTCCATGTCAGCCACGCACAGCGCCCAAGCCAAGGGGAACATCTCTAAGGCCTTGCCCACGTTGCCGGGATCCTCGGGTCCGGAAAAGCCCATGTGATAGCGGATGGCAAAGGCCTCATCGCGGGTCAAGCGCATATAGCCCGACACGATATAGACGGATTTTTCACCGTGGCCGTAGGGCAGATTATCTTCAATGGTATAGAAAGGTACAGCCTCCCATCTTCCCTGCTCGTTTTTGACGTTGCGGGTAGAAGCTTTATAGAAATTCACCTTGCACAGATCATGGAGCAAAGCCGCAATAGCAATGCTTTCGTCGGAATAGTGGATGCCGTACAGCTCTCTCACGCGGGGACGCGCCAAAATATCAACCAATGCGTCATAAACATTAAGGCTATGCTCACAAAGACCGCCCTCATAGTTGCCGTGATAGCGGGTGGAGGCAGGAGCGGTGAAAAAATCACTTCCTTCAGAGGTTAGATAAGCCAAAAGCTTGTCGCTTCCGTCACGGGTGATCTTAGATTTAAAAATATCAATGAATCTCTGTCTGTTTTCGGCCGCACGAGCCGCATAATTGATGTCGGACATAATAAATTCCTTCCCTATGTGTTATATGTTTTGAGGTTGAAGCGCCGCCGTTTGACGGCTTTTGATCAGACGGCGATAAAAATAGATGCAGAACAAGTAATGTACACCTCCCGTGACGATCCAAGAGATGGGATAGCTGATATACAGCAGCATGATCTCGCCGGGGAACCATTCACATATGGTCTTGACCCAGACAATACGAAAGACACAAGACCCCAACAAAGATACAACCATGGGTTGAACGGCACGTCCCATGCCGCGCAATATGCCGCACCCTACATCCATAAGACCGCAAAGCACGTAAGATACCGCAATGACATTGAGCCTGCGCACGCCTGCCGCGATGACCGCATCGACGTTTTCCTCGGGGGCATACAGCATGAGCAGTTTGTCACCAAAGACCGCCAGGCTGATGCCCAAGGTCAGCCCAATGACCGACACCATACCGATGCACAGAAAAGATATTTTCTTAATGCGCTTGTATTTACCCGCGCCGATGTTTTGTCCGATGAAGGTCAAGGCGGTTTGGTAGACTGAGTTCATGGCGGTATAGACAAACCCTTCCAAATTCCCCGCCGCCGTGTTGCCCGCCATAATGGGGGTAGGATAGGTGTTGATGTTGGATTGAATCAATACGTTGGACAACGAGAACATACAGCCCTGAAGACCGGCAGGCAGACCAATGGTGACCATGCGCAAAAGCTTACTTCCGTCCACCGCAAAGCCCGTGATACGGCAATATCCATCCATATGAGCCATATAGAGCAAAATCAAGGCGGCAGACACGTATTGTGCCACAGCGGTAGCGATACCCACACCAACGGCTCCCATGTGAAATACACAAACCATCAGTAGGTTCATACCCACGTTGGCCACACCGGCTGCTGTCAAAAAATACAAGGGGCGCTTGGTATCACCCGTGGAGCGCAGAATAGCAGCCATGTAGTTATAGATAAGACAGCCGGGAATACCGCAAAAATAGGCTCTCATATACGGAACAGCCTCTACCAGCACCTCGTCTCGGGTGCCCATAAGAACGAGAAGAGGCTCGGCTAAGAAAAATCCCAATACACCCACAAAAATACCGCCCACGATAGAAGCAGTCAAGGCTGTGGAAACCAACTTCTTCACGCCCTCATATCGTTTGGCGCCAATATCTTGAGCGGCCATCACGCCTGCGCCTACGGCCAAGCCAATAAATAAATTGATAATCAAATTGATCAGCGCACCGCAGCAACCCACGGCAGCCATGGCAGCCTCTCCTGCAAATTTGCCAACCACCATCACGTCGGCGGCGTTGAACATCAGCTGAAGCAAGCCGGAAGCCATGACGGGCAGGGTGAAAACAATCATTTTCCCCAAAAGCGGACCTTCGGTCATGTTCATGTCTCGCCTTGCGCGTACCATCGTCCTTGGCATGATTTCATACCCTCTTTCTCATGCGGACTCTACATAAATATACATAGTTTATTATACAATTTTTCGAAAACAAAGTCAATAAGATTTCCAAAGTTTATGCAAATAATTCCCCCGCTTTCAGACAATATCCGCCGTTTAGACAGGTTTTCGGCAATATTCACAAAACAGAAGCACCATATTTGTAGAATATCGTTTTTTTCAAGTCTTTTCAAATGCTTCCAAATGTGATAAAATATATTTTTGGAGTATTGTATATAAAAATCTGAATTTTATAGGAGAACAAAACAGTGATCAGAAGTGATTTGAGAAACGTAGCCATCATCGCCCACGTTGACCACGGTAAGACCACCCTTGTGGACGGTCTTCTTAAGCAGGGCGGCATTTACCGTGAGAATCAAGACACCACCATCCGTGTCATGGATTCGGGTGATCTGGAAAAAGAACGTGGCATTACCATTTTGGCCAAGAACACCGCCGTACACTGGGGAGACACCAAGATCAATATCATCGACACCCCCGGCCACGCCGACTTTGGCGGCGAAGTGGAACGCGTGCTGAAAATGGTCAACGGCGTTATCCTGTTGGTAGACGCTGCCGAGGGCCCCATGCCCCAGACCCGTTTCGTTCTGCAAAAGGCTCTGGCACTCAATCACCGCGTCATCGTTTGTATCAATAAAATTGACAAGCCCGATGCCCGTCTCGGCGAAGTAGAGGACGAGATTTTAGAACTGCTCATTGACTTGGATGCCAGTGACGAGCAGTTGGACTCTCCCATGCTGTATTGCTCAGGACGTGACGGCACCGCTTCCTTTGATCCCGATAACAGAAGCGAGGATCTGACCCCTCTCTTTGAAACCATTGTGAATTACATCCCCGCGCCCGAGGGTGATGAGTCCGGTCCCCTTCAGCTCCTCGTATCCTCCATCGACTATAACGACTACGTGGGACGCATCGGTATCGGCCGCATCGAGCGCGGCTCCATCAAGGTAGGTCAAGAAGCGCTCATCTGCAATTATCATTCCGGCGCTACACCCCGCAAGACCAAGATCGTTACCGTCATGCAGATCGACGGTCTGGTGCGTAAGCCTGTAGAAACCGCCACCGTGGGCGACATCGTCTGCTTCTCAGGTGCGGGAGAGATCACCATTGGTGACACCGTTACCGCCATGGATTGCCCCGAGCCTTTGGAGTTTGTCAAGGTCTCCGAGCCCACGTTGGAAATGACCTTTGCCGTCAATGATTCTCCCTTGGCGGGTAAGGAAGGTAAATTCGTCACGTCCCGTCAGATCCGTGACAGACTCTACCGTGAGCTTCTGAAAGACGTTTCCCTTCGCGTCAGCGACGGTGAGACCACCGATGAATTCCGCGTGGCAGGCCGCGGCGAAATGCACCTGTCCATCCTTATTGAAACCATGCGCCGTGAGGGCTTTGAGCTGACTTGCTCCAATCCCCGTGTGCTGTATAAGGAAATCGACGGTGTCAAATGTGAGCCTATGGAGCACATTACTCTGGATGTGCCCAACGATTACGTGGGCCCCGTGGTAGAAAAGCTGGGGCAGCGCAAGGGCGATCTCTTGGAGATGACTCCTCTTGGTTCCGGCAATCGTATGCGTATTGAGTATCTTATCCCTACCCGTTGTCTCTTCGGTTATCGTTCCGAGTTCCTCACCGCCACCCATGGAGAGGGTATCATGAATACGCTCTTCGCCGGATACGAGCCTTATCGCGGTGAGATCGTCATGAGATTCACAGGTTCCCTTGTAGCCTCTGAGGCAGGCGAGACCACCCGCTACGGTCTCTACAAGACCCAGGAGCGCGGTCAGATGTTCGTAGGCCCTCAGACCCAGGTTTATGAGGGCATGATCGTGGGCGAGAACCCCAAGAACGACGATATCGCTCTGAACCCTTGCCAGACCAAGCACATGACCGCCGTCCGCTCTACCGGTGCCGACGAAAAGCTGCTCCTGACCCCTCCCCGCGTCTTTACTTTGGAGGAGGCCATCGAGTACATCAACGACGACGAGCTGATTGAGGTCACTCCCAAGTCCATCCGCCTTCGCAAGGTCATCCTGGACACCGAGACCCGTATGAAGGAAATGATGAGAAAGCGCAGAGCGCTTCAAGGAAAATAATTTCTCTTTCACCAAAGAAAAAGGCATGGCCGATCATCATCTCGGTCATGTCTTTTTTGTGTCTGTCATAAAAATTACAAAAATTTTACGCAGACGGAAAGAAACGGACAAAATCATCCGTCATAATAAGTGAAAGCTTTCAATTTGCAAAGGAGGTACCCATGGAGGATGATAAGATCATTGAGCTATACCTCGCCCGGGACGAGCAGGCCATTCTGCAAACGTCTATTCGATACGGGAAACTATTCGGGCAGATCGCCAACAATATCTTAGGCAACCGCCAGGATGCCGAGGAATGTGTCAACGATACGTATCTCAAGCTCTGGAACAGCATCCCGCCCGAACGGCCTCGCTCTTTGTCGGCATTCGCCGTTCGTATCACCCGCAATATCGCCATTGATAAATACAGAAGTCTGCACAGTAAGTCCTACAACCGCGACCTGGAGGTGGCACTGGAGGAGCTTTCCGAAATCACGCCGGCAGATACTTCGCAGGATGTCCTTAGAGAGCTTCTGCAAATCTTTCTGCGCTCTTTGGATCCCATAGATCGTCGCTTGTTTTTGGGAAGATATTGGTACGCCGCCTCGGTCAAGGCGCTGGCTCACGCTTGGGACATGACACCCAACGCCGTATCTCTGCGGCTTTATAAAACAAGAGAAAAGTTCAAAACATTTCTAACCGAAAGGGGGTACAGATATGAATGAAAAAGGTATGGAGCTGATGACCGCCATGGACGGTATCAGTGACGATATGCTGGCGGATGCCCTACCGCCCGGCATGGGAGCCTATGAGAAAAAGCATAAGCTCCGCCGCCTCTCGGATTTTTTTGACCGCCCCTGGGTGGCGGCGGTGATTTCCGCCTCGGTTGCCCTGATGGTACTGTCAGGAGTTTTGTGGGTCGGACAGCAAGCTGCCAAAGGCCCCAATGAGCCTGCGGAGGGTATCGCGGGACAACCCATCCAAACCGAAATCAATGAAAACACCTATCCTTCAGAGAGTGACAGGTGGCCGGATTACGATAACCCGCCCGTCCCCGCCGATGCCAACGTGGTGATCTCCTCGGGCGGCTATGTTATCGCGCCGACGGAATATGTCCAATGGAAAAACACTTGGAATCCCGACAGCCATAGGTTTGAGGAAGAACGCGGGCCGGAACAATGGTTCGCCTATCTTGAAGAGGTAGATTCAGGCGCTGATCCCTACGACCGCCAAGATATTTTCCGAAGCCTACCGCGTATACCCTACCGTGCTAACAGCTTTTCTGTGGCCATCAACCACCCGTCCTTGCAATTTTTGTCTGTCTCAGCTTACAACGATGATCTTCGTCATGCTTTCTCTGCTTCGCTGGACGAGAATTTTGATTCGGCATGGACCTTGAAGGATGTGTTGCAAGAGCTACAGCCCGGCGCCTACTGCATCCTCCTTATCGCCTACGATAAAGGCCTCTATGTAGAGGAGGGCGGCGGTTACGAGGATACCATGTATGAATTTTTGTTCAGAGTGGATATTTTAGAATCCGACGAAACAACCATTTTCCCCGATGAGCCTCCCGTGGAGCCCCTCGTAGAATCCGATATATTGGGATTGGAATTTTGGGTGGGAGACAGCAATTCCACCTATGAGTTGCTCTCCCCGTGTGTCACCTATGCCTATCTGTATGATGAAGCCAAAGACGCATGGGCTGATATGGGCGGATATGACGCGCATTATGCTTTGGAAAAGGGCATCTTAACGGTACCCACTTTAACCTACGCTTATGCTCCGGGCTTCAAAGCTTTCTTTAAGACTGTTTCTCAGCCTGTGGGAGAAGGATATTTGCTCGGCATGACCGTCTACAACGAGCAACTAATGAAGATTGACCGTTACCATGACATCGTACCCGATGATCTGTATCAGCTATCCGATCTTAAGCCGGGCATCTACTATATCATTTTCGACACCGATCTGCTCCGTCCAATGAAGGAAGGCGCAGAAAAAGCCCGTGTGGAATATGCTTTCAGATTGGTAGTTTCAAACGAAAACGGTACGCCATCCACACCTCCCGTGAACAACGATCCCGACGTGTGGGGCGCGACCATCATCACGGGAAATCGGGAGATCCGACCCGTGGGACAAAATGAGTGGACTTTAGAAACCCTGAACGCCGCGCGGAAAGCCGGCCTTCTGCCCGAGGCTTACGACAAGCTGTGTGTTCCCCAATTTTCCGAAAGCGGATGCTACATCGTACGTATCTCGCTTTTCAAAGTCAAGGGGGAAACGTTGTCCCGAATGTACGATTATATGGCTACCGATTTGAATTCCCTGCAAGAGCGTGAAAGTGGCGATTGGTGCGTTGTCTATCACGTGCAGCGAGGTGATCCAAACGAGGAAGGCTCCATGCTGCTCAGATCTTATGCTTTTATGCTTTCCATATACGATGCGGCATCGCCCGGCATCCCGGATACCCCTTTAGATGAGGCCACGCACAACGCGTCATAATCCAAGTTCATTTTAAGCACCACTTGCCAGCAGGCAAGTGGTGCTTTTTGAGGCAAACCAATGAAGCTATACCGCTGTACAGCATAACCAGCACAATCATATCAACGATAAATATCGCCCGTACTGTCCTGCCCGTTCTGTTCATACATAGTATAGCTGCCACCGCTATTACAGTATGTTCGATACTCCTTTCCCCTATGTTACGCTTTTCATATAAAAAAACAACTGCAGTTTTTAATACTTACCTCGTATCAAAATTGCAGTTGTTTTTGTCATAGTAGCGGAGGAAGAAGAGATCCTTGGATTTTGGACCCTCAAAGGGAATCTTTGCAATGGCGTTGCATATTATGGCAATTCCTTTGAAAAGTATGACAAAGATTTACTTCTCGGTAAAAACCCGCTTGATAGCCTCCAAATAGCCGTAGCCGTACTTGGTGTCGGGTTCAAGATAGGAAGTCTCGGTCCACTCGTTCCAGCTGTTGATGGTAATGAGGGGTACGGGGAGGTTGTGGCTGTCCACGTACTCCTTGGCCTTGATAAGTGCCTGCTCAAACATCTGGGGGGTGTTATTGGTACAGACGTTGGGTACAAAGCCACGGAAACGAGGGTTATTATCCCAGCCTATGGACACGTGGGGGTAGAAAGGGACGGAATAATCCCTGTCCATCCGTGCCCATTCGGCGTAGACCTCAGGAAGGATGTCAGCGTAGTCACGGTTCATGTTACAAAAATGGACGAACTGGTAGTTAGTCACGCTGTCGAATCCCAGTACGGGAACCACTTCCTTGGTAGAGAGGAATTTGTTGCCGTCCACGCCGCTCATGTTGTTCATGCGCTCGCCCCAGCCGGTGAGCTGAAGCTCCAGCCCGGGATGCCCAGCCTTGACGGTCTCGGTGCGGAACCAATTCAAAGCTTCCTTAGTAGCCTCGATACCGCCCAGACCCTTCACAAGGTTATCCACGTCATAGATCATGAACAGTGGCTTGCCATTGATCCTGTAGTAATTAGGGCGGGAGAAATACTTCTCGATGATGCGATGTGCCACCTTTTCAAACTCCACGCGATCCACCGAGCCAAGCCATACGTTGGGATCTTGCCCACGCCACAGAAGGTCGGACAGGCGTACATCCCATGTATAGCCCGCGTCGTGGTTAGCCCACATGATATAGAACTTCATCTTCTCGTTGTTGGACGCACCGAGGAAGCCCTCGTCCAGACATTGTTCAAGGAAGGGACGGCGGTCGTACCAATACCAGTCATAGATGAACACGTTTACACCGTGGCGGGTGGCCTCCTCGATCTGCATCTCCATGACCTTGGGGTCGGCCTCGTCACAACAGCCCCACAGGGGTAAGCGATCCCATTCGTAGTCGGCGGGCTTCAATGGCATACGGGAGGGGACGGAAATGACGGTCTGCCATTCTCCGATACCGTCAGGCCAAAACTGGCGGGCGCGGAATTCTTTTCCTGTGTAGGACGGCCATATGTAGGCCGCGATATCGTAGTTTTGCATGATGAACTCCTTTTATGCTTTGGTTTTTGAAAAAAGAGAGCAAGTTGATGTTCAACTTGCTCTCTTTTGGCGTACAATGATCAATCGACATATGTGTATAAAGGAATTCCGGATGATATCATTATTTCCAACTGTGTCATAGATCACTTCAACGCCGGTAATGCACTCATGGCAACGACTCTATTCTATAAAATGGAGACGAGCTATGAAGATTTGGGAGCCATTTCTTATGGTATTGCGCCCATCCCCAAATATGACGAACATCAGAAAGATTATCATTCTTATGTTCAGGCCGAAGTTACAAGTTTTGGAATTTCTGCAGGTATAGGAAATGAAGAGCGACAAGAAAAGTGTGCTGCTACGCTCGAGGCTATGGCTTAATAGACCGTTCCCAACCGCGGAGAGAAGAACTTACAGTATTGTTTTTTCCACTCAAAATCGGTCTCAATTGATTACGAATATTTGTGTAAAAAATGTCTGACCAGCAAGATGCAAAATCGTAATCCACCGTATCAAAGATTAAATCCAGCATTTCAACGGACTGGGGATCTTGCATGTAACGATCCGTCAAAACGACCTCATAATAAGCCGGGCGAACAAGTATATAGCTGTGATAGTTGACTTCATCCAAGTCGATAAACTGTGACTCAAAGAAAGAAGCAATTTCTTGCGGCTCAATCACTTTGTCAACAAAAAAAGGATCACCTTCGTGATCCGTAGCGTGGAGCTCCATGAGCTTGGAAAAGAGAGTGTTATCCGTACAGGGGAAGTTGATATTAACGGTGGTGTCGGCGTATTTGATGCGTAGTGCGATCATGTGTCTGTTTTTCCTTTCTTTTGCTTTTTAATAAAACAGCCAATCGTGTTGAGAATTCTCTCTCTAACGATTGGCTTACTTAGTGAAATTTATTTTGTTTGGGCGTGGAAATGAGGCTAAAAAACGGGTGTGTCGAAGTTCAGATACGCAAAAAAGGGGAAATCATCTATTTGGCATCTACTGTACACGACCTTGAGATTTTTGGCCTTGAAAATCAAAAAACCCTTGTCAAACAAGGGTTTTTGGCGGCGGCATCTATTTTGTCGCCTCTTTATGGCGGAGATGGAGAGATTTGAACTCTCGCGACGGTTACCCGCCCTACACCCTTAGCAGGGGCGCCTCTTCGGCCTCTTGAGTACATCTCCGTACGCCTCGCTATCTGCGAGCATTGCAAGCGGCCGTTTGCAGGACTTGCAACGCCCTATATTATACAGCATCTCTCTCGGTTTGTCAAGGGCTTTTACAAAATTTAATGGAAAAGTCATAATCTTTGAAGTATCTCCTCAACTTTTTTTCCTATCACTGTAGACAAGACGAAAAATCTGTGATATAATATACTGTGTATTTATGCGAAGGGAGGGATTTTATGGAAATTATCAATCTGTTCCCGGGCTCCTTTGCCTCCAACTGCTACATTCTCAGACAGGGAGGTCAAGCCTTTATCATTGACCCCAGCACTTCTGCCGCGTCTATTCTGGCACGTATCCGAGAGGAAAACTTAACCCCTGTGGGTATCCTGCTGACCCATGGTCATTTTGACCATATTCTGTCGATCGACACACTTCGCGCCGCTGCCAGAGAATCGGGGTTTGACTTGCCTCTCTATATCCACGAGGGCGATGCCCCCATGCTCACAGACGGTGAAAAGAACGGCTTTACATTCTTCTTTGGGCAGAACAGAGTCTACACGCCTGCCGACGTTCTTCTCAAAGATGGTGACGAGATGCCCCTTGGCGGCGGCAAGGTCAAGGTGATCCATACTCCCGGACATTCCCCCGGATCGGTCTGCTATCTCTGTATCGAGCCTACGGGCAACGCCCGCATTCTCGTCACGGGAGACACTCTTTTTGCCGACAACATCGGCCGTTGGGATCTTTGGGGCGGCAATCGCGACACCCTTTTCCGATCATTAGGTCTGCTCCGCACCCTGGACGGCAAGCTGACTATCTACCCCGGTCATGGTGACACCGAAAAGCTTTCCCGCGCGCTGGACAACGTGATGTATATATTATAATGGGGCTTGCCCTGCCCCACCAAACTTTCCTAAAGAAATTTTGGGCAAACAAGCTGAAAAGAAATTTACCGAAAGGATTACGATACAAGCATGAATATGGATTATCAAAAGTTGGCTGGACTACTGTTTCCTCATGTTACCAAGACCCCCGAGGACATGGAGGCAGCTTATCCCGCAAGACAACTCCCCGAGGGTGCTAAAGTAACCCGTTTTGCGCCCTCCCCCACAGGTTTTGTTCACTTCGGCGGTCTGTTCCCCGTCATGGTGGGTGAGCGCTTGGCACACCAGTCGGGAGGCGTATTTTACCTCCGCATCGAGGACACCGACGCTAAGCGCGAGGTACCCGGTGCCGCTGAGGGTCTCATTACCACCTTGGAGCACTACGGCATTCACTTTGATGAGGGCGCCATCCTCGGTGCCGGCGGCAAAGTAACAGATGTCGGTATCTACGGTCCCTACAAGCAAAGTCTACGCGCCCCCATCTATCACGTCTACGCCAAAAAGTTGGTAGCCGAGGGCAAGGCGTATCCCGTCTTTACCACTGAAGAGGAATTGGAAGCTCTGAAGCAGGCTGATAAGAAAGCCGAGATCAAAAACGTGGACTGGGAGGCTGAGGCCGCTGCGAGACGCGCCGAGATGCTGTCTCACCGCGAGTTCACCATGGAGGACGTGGAGGCAAATTTAGCTGCGGGTAATCCTTGGGTGCTTCGTCTCCTGTCCGACGGTGATGGCGAAAAGAAGATCACATTCCAAGACCTCGTGCGCGGCAAGCTGGAAATGCCCGTCAACGACGAGGACTTCGTCCTCTTGAAGTCCGACGGCATCCCCACCTACCACTTCGCCCACGCCGTAGACGATCACCTTATGGGCACCAATCTCGTCATCCGCGGTGAGGAGTGGCTTCCTTCCCTGCCCAAGCATCTGCAACTGTTCTACTACTTAGGCTTCAAGGCTCCCAAGTATATGCATATCTCCCAGATCATGCGTTTGGACGAGAACGGCAACAAGAAGAAGCTTTCCAAGCGTGACATGGGCGCCAACTTGGACGACTATGCCCGCATGGGCTACGCCCCCGAGGCTGTGGCTGAGTACGTGCTGACTCTCCTGAACTCCAACTACGAGGAGTGGAGAGCGGCCAACACCGCCCTTCCCTACACCGATTTCCCCTTCAATATCAAAAAGATGTCTGCATCGGGCTGTCTCTTTGATTTTCAGAAGCTCACCGACGTATCCAAGAACGTGCTGTCCCGCATGACCGCCGAGCAGGTCTACGACGGTGTGGTGGCTTGGGCTACCGAGTTTGATCCCGAGTTGGCTACCCTGCTGACCACCGATCCCGACTACGCCAAGTCTATCTTTGCCATCGGTCGCGGTGGCAAAAAGCCCCGTAAGGATTTCGCCACTTGGACCGATGTACGTCCCTATTTGGATTTCTTCTACGACGCGCTGTTCGAAATCAAGGATTCTTTCCCCGAAGGTACCGACATGTCTGATGTGAAGGCCACCATCGCCGCCTTCAAGACTACCTACGATCCCACCGACGAGATGAACGCGTGGTTTGACAAGATCAAGGCCATCGCTGCCGATCTGGGCTACGCTGCCGATATGAAGGCCTACAAGGCTGATCCTTCCGCCTTCAAGGGTAGCGTTGCTGATATCTCCTCCTTCCTCCGTTTGGCTGTCACGGGCAAGCTCAACGCCCCCGATCTGTATACCGTCATGCAGCTCCTCGGCAAGGAAAGAGTTTTCGCAAGACTGGATAAGTTCGCATGATGCAGGGCTCTGCCCCGCACCCCCGCCAAAGGAACTTTTGAAAAAGTTCCTTTGGAATCCTCAAACCTTCACACAAGAAAATTCCGCAAAAGAATTATTTCTGTTTTTATTAAAAGTTTTTGAAAGGGTGTGGGAAAACTTTTTTCAAAAAGTTTTCCCACGTAAAAAAAGCCATGGAAAACGAAATCAAGCATTCCAATTTCATTCACGACATCATCGACGAAGATCTGCTGGCCAACCCCGAGCTGAAGATCCACACCCGCTTTCCCCCTGAGCCCAACGGATACCTCCACATTGGCTCGGTAAAGGCCATCTGCGTCAACACCGACGTAGCCAATAAATACAGCGGCCTCTTTAACCTCCGCTATGACGACACCAACCCTGCAAAAGAGTCCGACGAGTTTGTGCGCTCCATCCGTGAGGATCTGGAGTGGCTGGGTGCCACCCCCACAGGCGGTGTATTCTACGGCTCCGACTATTTCGGCAAGTGCTATGAGTTCGCCGTTCAGCTCATCAAGCAGGGCGACGCTTACGTCTGTGACCTCAGCAAAGACGATCTGGCTGACTACAAGGGCACCGACCGCGCACAGGCCTCCAAAGAGTCTCCCTACCGCAATCGTTCTGTGGAAGAAAATCTGGAACTGTTCGAGCGCATGAAGAATGGTGAGTTTGAGGACGGCGCACGCACCCTGCGCGCCAAGATCGACCCCTCTTCGGATAACCCCTACCTCCGTGATCCCG
>SVTB01000049.1 GCA_015064015.1 Oscillospiraceae bacterium
CCCATGGGGTAGACGGGGACGGAGGACATAAGGGTGGTTCTGTTCTTTTTATAGAGAGACACGGCGGTTTTGATAAGGTTCTCCCCCGCTTCGTCGGCATAGGGAGGACGGCCCGACATATAGAGGCAACCCATCATACCGTTGACCATATTGAAGGCGGTCTGCCAGGGGTCGGAGATAGTAGCCAAATAATCAGCGTCAGGCGCAGGCAGGACGTCGCCGTGGGCGGGCATATGATGGAAGTCAATGGGATAAGGGTATGCCCAGATCCCTGCTCTTTCGGGTGGCATACAGGCGACCATCCCTTGAATGATGGAGGGATAGCGATCATAATACTCTTGGTCGGAGGTGGATTGCACATGAAAACGGGAAAGGGTAGCGTGATCACAGCGCATAGCCCCCGAGCCGCAGTTTTCAATCATCAAACCGGGGTGGGTCTTGATCACGTCCTCCACAAATGTAAGAAATGCCTTGGTATGGGCACGCATTTCCACCACCGAACAGGTCTTTCCGTCCAAAGAATCGCACATATGTCCGACGGTATGGTTATAGTCATTCTTGATAAAGCGCACGCCCATATCATAAAGGCGATCAAAAATCTTCATGAGGTGCTCTCTCACCACGGGACGGCGGAAGTCCATGGATGAGGTAGGATTGCCGATGGGATGTCCATGACGGCGCAGGATGGACTCAGGATAAGCTTTGGCAAAGTCGGAGTTTAAATGTACCGTTTCAATCTCCAGCCAAACACCCGGCTTCATGCCGTGGGCTTTGATCTCATCAAGAATGCCCTGTAAGCCACATTCTCCGAACAGACTATCTTCGGCGGTAAAATCCCCCAAAGTCTCACTCCAATGATTTTTTCCGCCATTGCCAAACCAACCGGCATCAATGCAGAACACCTCACAACCAAGATCTGCAGCAGATTGGATGAGCGGGAGCAGTCGGTCACGGGTAGGCTGCGCCCAAAGGCAATTCATGTAGTCGTTGAAGCAGACGGGAACAATTCCTTCGGGAAAATCCGTGCGGTAGGTGAGACGTTTATAGATCGTAAGTTCGGCAATCGCTTCCTCAAAACCGCCTTTGACCTTTCCCCACACAGCTGTACGGGTGGTATAGGATTGGCCGGGTGCCAAATTCATAAACCAACCGTCATTTTTCTCATAAGCCGCCGACAGATAAACGCAGAGATAGGAATTGTTCTGATAGCCTTCGGCATTGACCTCTATGTACCAACTGGCGGGAGAGTGAATTTCAAAATACCATGCTTCCCTCTCTATTTCATCCACAAGAATCGCAAGGGGATGGAGATGTCCCGTGGTCCATGAACCGATGGAGGAAAGACGAAAGGTGCCTTGGTTGCCGTGATTGTAAGTAGCGTAGACACCCAAATTCTCCACATAGTCAGATGTCCACTGCCCTTCTCCCTGCCAGCAGGATTGGGCGTAATACAGGCGGAAGCGTTTCTGATACCAAGGATGTCCGCCTTCTCCAATATGAGAAACAAAGGCAGAGGAAAGATTATCTACCAACAAGGGCGTATCACCGCCGTTGTAGACAGTTGTCGCTTGACGGACCGCGGAAATTCCATCGTGGGGATATGTAGTCTGGGTTTCGGTGATTTCGGCGTGATAATGGTCGATCGCCCAACGGGTGAAAGATTTTTCTCCCGTTTGCAGGGTGCCGGGAAGCTTGGGGAGACTTCCTTCGGCTACGAGACGGGCAGTAGAGGCAATACCATTGTCATTATTATAGATCTCACAACGGTCACAGTTGAAATTGACATGAAAGAATGGTCTTTGAGTCATCATAGGGGGCCTCCTTTTCAAATATGGTGGTAGAATAGTAACTTGTTGTTTACATGGGTTACCACGAAACCAGACCCTCCCCTTTGGGGAGGGTGGACCGCTTGCGGTGGGTGAGGCCAAGGTCGAAAATGTATTTCACTTCAACGGTTTTTACCTCATCCACCATCCTTCGGATGGTCCCCCTTCCCCAGAGGGGAAGGTTAAAGGTAGAGGTGACTCCGCCGCTAAACAACAATTTACCCGATCAATGCTCTGCAATAATTCAATATACCAACGAGGTTGATACCGCTTTCCCAT
This sequence comes from Oscillospiraceae bacterium, assembly GCA_015064015.1. Taxonomy (GTDB): domain Bacteria; phylum Bacillota; class Clostridia; order Oscillospirales; family CAG-272; genus CAMEON01. The sequence continues at coordinate 2,106 of SVTB01000049.1, forward strand.
GGACGATAGGGGCAGGAAGAAAAACTGGGCTTTCCATTACGGTAATATTCCGTCCAGACCGAACCGGGAACACGATCCTCCAAAAGCGCGTAAAGGATATCACGGTATTCATTAGCTTCTTTGGGCGAATATTCGGCCAATGTGTAAAGGATCACACCCAGCTCGTAGCCTACGGTGTTGTTGGGATCCGTCTCTCCAAACCTGCTGTTCCTCAAACGGGTAATGGTACGAGCCAGCGCGGCACGAACGATATTTTCAGGTAAAAAATCACATCCCGCAAACACCGACATCCAAAGGGCGCAATCTATAGAGTAACGTTTTTTGTCTATAGGCGCTGAAGTCTTTCCGTAGCATTGAGGGCAGAGATAGCCTCCTTCGGGGGTGCGCAAAAGGTTGGTCATCCACAAGCAATGATGACAAACACCGTGGCGATAATCGGAAAGATCGGCACAAAGTATACGAGAGGGTTGATTGACATAAATCACATCGCCCTCGGTAAAATGGCTTAAAAAAGACCTTTTAGCCATCTCAGCAGGATGACGATGATGGGTCACATAGGGCTCGTCCAACAGCCCGTATTTCTCCGCCATATCAAGGAAACGCAAAGCAGAGCCGATATAGAGGGCCGTAGCCTCCATGGAACCGTGGTCGATGGCGCCGCGAGAAAGTATACCACCCGCAATATAAGTCTCGTCACCGTTAAAGGGCATCATCCCATCTGCCAATTCCTTTTCTTGGGTCTCCAGGAGATAGGTTGCATAATGCAGATGTCGGCAAAGGAATTGGACGTCTCTCGTGGTATCCACGTACTCCAACAGCTCCAAAAGATAATAGCCCGTCTGCTCTGCGTTATCGTTTTCATGACGATGGGAGCAGGACATCCCCATTCCAGATGCATTGGGCATATAGCCCTTCTTTTCGTATGTATCTGCCATATATGCGACCATTCGGCGAGCGTATTCGTGCAGACCCAGCGCCATATACGCTCGGAATACACCGTACATATCCCGTCCGTAGGCGAGATGATAAAACGCACCCGCCATAGTGCCGCCCTCTACCGAGGTCTGGGTGATCAACGCGGCGGCCACAGCCTCGATCAGCTCATCGGCATCGGGGATGGTGGCAAAAGCTTTTCTGTCCACCTTGATATCTTGGAAAATTTCCTGCCAATAGTTGAGGAAATCATCAAAAATACCGTCGAGGTCGGCAGACAGCAGCGTCTCGGAGAGCTTCATGCAATTTGGGAAGCTCTCTCTTCCCTGCTCGCCGTGATCGCCGCCCACAAAGATCAAATAGGACTCTCCTTCGGGAAAGGTAACGCGCCCCTCAGCCACAGTACAGTTTGGTGAGAAAAGGACTTGGCAAAAGGTCTCCTTATCTGTTTTGGATTTGGAAAAGACCACAGTGCCGTCAGGAATCTCAAAGAGGCGTGCATGAGCACGGCCACCGTAGACAGCCGAGGTATCCGTCATGGAAAATGGGCTCTCCAAAACGAAGGTCACCGAGCGGTAAAGTCTGAAACGGCGGATAAACACGGGGGCTGTGGGATGGGTATAGTCGATCAGGTCACCCACGGGCTTGCAGGTGACTGTATGAGTCAATTTTGTCACATAGCCTGCCGAGCCACGGATACGGTAATTCTCGGCTGTTACGGCAGAGTCGGTCAATTTCAAGGTCAGGATGCCCGGCACAGAGTAGCAGGGGGCAAAAATCTGGAGGATATCCGCTCCTTCACCGCCCATAGCCACGCGACCATTGCCGACGAAATAGAGAGATGAAATGTGGATGAGGTCAAGCATGAGGGCTCCTTTCGGATCAACTTAACAGATCTTTTTTCTCTTTGCGGGAGGGGAAAGTCAGTTGAGACATAATGATACCTAAAAGCATGGCACCGCACCCCATCACGCCCACCCAAGAAAGTGTCTGATCCACTTGCATATGGGTTGGGACCAGCAAATTCCACAACACACCGCCCACGGCGGCAAAAACTGCTTCGGTAGACAATATAACGGCGGCAGGAGCTGGAGGCACCAACCTTTGCCCGATGGTCTGCAGCGTAAACGCTACACCCACCGAAAGAACCCCCGAAACGAACAGAGCACCTGCACCGTTTCGGATATCGGTTAAAGTGACTGTTTCGGCAAACAAGGAGATGACCAAAGAAACGCCACCGCAAAGTAAATATTGAAGCGCAGAAAAACGGAAAGCGTAAATACTGTCACTAAAATGATCTACCACCAAAATGTGTGCTGTCCATAAGAAAGCTCCCCCAAGAATCAGCAGTTCGCCCAAGCCTACATGAGGGTGGAAGTTATCGTTGAGACATATAAGGTACAAACCCACAGCGGCCAATATACAACCGAACCAAATATTCCATGAAGATTTTTTCTTGAAGATCAGCCAATAGGCTACAGGGGTCAGGACGGTATAGAGACCTGTGATAAAGCCCGCTTTGCCCGGATCGCGGGTAATGCTGATCCCGCATTGCTGAAGTGTAGATGCGCCAAATAAGGCACAGCCCGCCAACATAGCCCCGAGCAGCGTACGGCGAAGTTTGATTTTATGTGCATCCTTATCCGCAGGGGTAGTTATACGAGGCTTTTCAGCCAAAAGGCACAGAGGAAGCATGGTCAGGCATCCTGCAAGAAAGCGCAGGCCATTAAAGGAAAAAGGTAACAGACTGTTGCTTCCCAACACCTGGCCTACAAAAGAAAATCCCCAAATGATGGCCGTAACCACCAATATTGTAACACCAATTAGGCGTCTGGAGCCCTGCCCCATAGGAGATCACCGTCCTTTCACGTAAGATATCATGCTTTATTATGCTCACTCCATTACGCGATAATCCGCGATGGATTTGAAAAACTCTTCATAGCGATGATATTTTTCCAAATCCTTGGCACCGTTTTTCAGGTCGGACTTACGAAGAATACAAAGGATCATATCATCGGGCATGGCTTGCACGGCAGGCGTATAGCGATAAAAATGGGTGTCCTTGATGTAAATGCCGTATCCGTCTGCAGTGATTCCTTCCGGTAAAGGATCTTCCCCATAAAGCTCTGCCACAGAGCGCAAGCGCTGTCCCGACACAAGCTGATTGTAAAGATACTCGCTGATCAGGAAAACATAGCCTTCACCCGTCATGGTATACTGAGAAAAGCTTTGCAATTCGTCAGCGTTATATTTGGGATTGATGGCAAACTCCTCGCTATTGGCCTCTGCCTGAGATTTGGCCTCCAGATATTCACCATCCGAAAAGATTTCGTACACGATGATATTGGCAGATTTTTCGCCGTTGCCATCGTAATCTTTGGGAATAAATTTTTCAATGGCCTCTTCATAAGCCACGTGCTCAGAGGCGTTCATGCGATAGGTACCGCCACATACCAAGTTGATATCATACTTGGGGCGGTCGATGATCTGCACCACCACAATGATAAGCACCAAAGCAAAAAAGGCTGTAATGATGGTGGGCCACTTATAGTGGTACCAATAATTATCCAGCCATTTCATCAACGGGCTTTGCTCGTAATAGATTTCACCCTCATTTTTTTCTTCGGGGGTAGGGGTATACTGTTTATGAGAATTCATGATCTTCTTCCTTTCCACTGATGCGTAGCAGCATATGAAGCGCTGCAGGATGAAATTCTGAGAAGAGCTTCAAAGCTACATAAAAAGGCTGTCATCCGCAAGAAAGCACTCGGTCACCCTCGCGGTTTACCAAGGCCCTCATGGATGACAGCCATTCGATCAATCCTTTTTGTTGGCGCGATCAACGTTCAGTACGGTGAAGTTCAGCTCGCCCATGGGAGCCTCCACAATCACCTTGTCGCCCATGCGCTTGCCCATCAGAGCGTGACCGATGGGAGACATATCCGAAATTTTATGCTCAGCGGGAGACACCTCGTTAGAGCCCACGATGTAGTACACAAGATCCTCATCCTCATCATCGTCATGGACGTTGACAACAGAGCCAAGGCTGACGATGCTGGCATCCAGCACGTTTTCGTCTACCACAATGGCGTTTTCCACCAAGGTTTCCAGTTCCTTGATGCGAGCCTCTACCTTAGCCTGTTCATTTCTGGCCTCGTCGTACTCAGCATTCTCGGAAAGGTCACCGAAGCCTCTGGCCACGGCAATCTGCTCACGGATCTCTTCTCTTCGTTTGCCCCGCAGATATTCCAGCTCGTCAACGAGCTCCTGATAGCCTTGGGGGGTATACATTTGCTTATTATTCTCAGGCATGATGATTCTCCTTTTACGTTTGTATATGCTTATTGCTTCAAAAGACGAATGGCCTCTTGGAGCTGGTTATCTTTATTATGGGGCAGGATATTGATGTTGATGTTCTGCGCCTCCTCGGAGAGCTCCACAATGTTATGGGGTGTAATACCGATACTGTCGTAGCCTTCGCCGCAGGGAGGATAATAATAGTAGGTGGTCAGCTTCAGCGCACCCTCGTATCCAAAGGAATTCAAGGGAAAAGTTGTCTGCATGGAGCCCTTACCGTAGGTAGTGACACCTACGATTTTACCCAACTCATAGTCTCTGACGTTTGCTGTAAACAGCTCGGCGGCAGAGGCGGAATATTCATTCACCATAACGGTGAAATTCAAATCACGGTATTTGCCGATTTCCTCAGCCTTGATAGTACCCGAACCGCTTCCCACGTATCCTTTGGACGTGGGGGATCCCACCTTATAGGTGACAACACGCCCATACTTATCCTTGGCGGTAAGAACAACGTCACCTTCGTTCAAGAAGAAGGTGAGCACATCCACCACGGAGGTAAGAAGACCGCCGGGATTGCCGCGAAGATCGAACACAAAGGACGTGCAGCCCTGAGCTGTCAAGGCATCTATGGCCGCAGTCAGTTGGGGGGCTGTGGTCTCGTCAAACTGTATCATGCGGATGATACCCACCGTGGCATCCGTCGTACAGACAGAGTAGGTTACCGACATTACCGTCAGCTTTTGACGTTGGATTGAAAAGTCAATTTCCTTTTCCTCGGATGCACGGTATACCGCAAACTCGCAGAAGGTACCTTCTTCTCCGGCCATCACATCCAAAGCGCGGGTATAGCCAATGCTATTGACGGCCTGGCGGTCGTCTCCCTTACCCACATAGATGATCGCGTCACCGGGATGAACGCCGGCAGCCTCTGCGGGGGAATTCTGATAAACATACGCCACAATAATGGCCTGAAGACTATCTTCACCTATGGTGATATGTCCGTTAATGACTTGCACACCGATCCCGCACATTTGGCCCCTTTGCTCGTCCATCAGGGCATCGTACTCTTCCTTGTTGAAATACTCTGCGTATTTATCGCCCGTCGCAATCACATACGCATCCAAAACAGCCTCCACTATTGCGTTTTCGTCATGCTCAAAAAGAGAGTTTTGGGCGAAAAGCTTATCCAGCTGATTCAAAACGGCGTATGGGTTTTCCTCCTGAGTGCCTGTCCCCTCGGTTACCGTCATATCTGCCCGTCGATTGGCAATCATAGTCATGATTGCAAAGGTGGACAGCACCGCAATGATCACAGCAGTGATCATTGCCCCCACGGCAGCCATGAGGGGCACGGTTCTTCCCTGCTTGGGGGCAGGAGACGTGACATAAGTTTGAGCCAAAGCCGGTGTTTCTAATGTCAAGCCTTCTTTAGTGAGAGCATCCGACAAAAGACTTTCAAGATTCGCTGTTTCGCGGGAGGAGAGCACGGCCTTGGTTTGGATGGTCAAGAGCAGTCCCTCAGCATCTTTTTTCTGTTCCAAGGTGGCTTTTTCCACCAAGGGAAGTTGACAAAGCATATCGCAGAGCGTCCCCATATGGGACGTTCCTACAGAACCTTTGACTTGATAAATATACTGTTTCATTGGTTAGCTGTACCTCAAATCGGGTTAATCTTTCTCCAAGGCATAGGACCTTCCTCAGAGTCATCACGCATCATTGTATGCCGATGGGTACGCAGATTATACACGGGGCGCACACCCGGGCGGAGAGACAAATCAATACTTGTTATTTTTGGAGGACAGATACTTCTTGACCATGAGGGCCACCTTGAAGGTGATGGCGTGCTCAAACTCACGAAGATCAAGACCCGTCAGCTTGCGGATCTTCTCCAGACGGTACACAAGGGTGTTACGGTGGACGAAGAGCTTTCTGGAGGTTTCGGAAACATTCAGGTTGTTCTCAAAGAAGCACTGGATGGTCATGAGGGTCTCGCGATCCAAAGACTCGAGGCTACCCTTCTTGAAAACTTCCTGGAGGAACATCTCGCAAAGAGTGGTAGGCAACTGATAAATGAGACGGCCTATACCCAGATTTTCATAGCTGACCACGTTCTTCTCATTTTCAAATACCTTACCGACGTCCAAAGCGATCTGCGCTTCCTTATAGGCTCTGGCCAAATCCTTGATATTGTCCACAATGGTAGAAACGCCAATAGAAACCTTGGTATAGAACTCGGAAGACAGCGTATCTACGATGTTGGTAGCAATCTTTTCCATCTCGCGATTCTCGGCGTTGGGCTTGACCTCTTTCACCAGCACGATATCATGCTCGCCTACGCTGATCACATAGTCGCGGGTCTTGTCGGGGAACATATTCTGCAGCATTTCAAAGGGCATCATATCCGTTTTGCCATAGAATTTAATGAGGAACACGATACGGGATTCCTCGGCGTTGAAATGCAGCTCCTTGGACTTGATGTAGATGTCGGAGGGCAGGATATTATCAAGGATAATGTTCTTGATAAAGGAACCTTTGTCATACTTCTCATCATAGAGATTTTTGATATTGCTGAGTGCAACCACCAGCAAGCGGGAGATTCTGTCGGCCTCGCCATCCTCGCCCTCTACGAAAATGACGTACTCACGCTTGACACTATTGGTCAGAGGACGATAGGTGTAGCCTCCCGAAACAAACATGTCAGTGGTATATGCCATTTCCTCACGAATGTGCTGTCTCACTTCTCCGATTTTCACCAGCTCGGAGCAAGCGATTACCACACCGGTCTCATCAATGACACCAATGGCGCGGTCAAGAACTTCCTTCATCTGATGGATCACGCTCTGAAACAGTCTGTTAGACATAAATGTATACCTCTCTCTTTTTTAATAAATATCTTTCATTTTACCGCCTATGCGGTTGGGATACAGTTGGGTAGGTATGGGGGCTTACAATTCGTATTGGTAAGACAAGCAAGCCAAAACAAAAGATGGCGCGGTTTCGCATCGTAGAATACGGCGGCCGAGGCCTACCATAGAAAAGCCGCGAACAGCCGCTTCTGTGGCCTCCTCCGGAGAAAATCCTCCTTCGGATCCAACAATCACGGCAATCACAGGCGAGTAGGTTTTCTCTTTTTGAAAATTCGCTTTTGTGAGCACAACAGGCAGCGAAGAGGTTCCTTCACCCTCATAGCAAAAGAGAGTCATATCGGCCTTGCTGGCTTCATTCAGCATTTCGCTAAAGGAAACCGTAGGTGAAACCTTTGGGATGATCCCTCTGCCGCACTGCTTGGCAGCTTCCTCCGCGATCCTCTGGCGGCGTTCGGTTTTGCGCGCTTCGGCATCCGATTTAGCGCGTGCAATACACCGACTGCTTTCAAAAGGTACCACCTGCGCCACTCCGCACTCGACAGCTTTTTGTATGATGATATCCAGCTTATCTCCCTTGGGGAGTGCTTGATATAAAACAACCTGATAGGGAGGCTCCGTGTCTGCTTTGGTGACACTGCACACCCTCGCTTTAACCCAAGGATGGCTTTTATCGGGAGAAAAGGCCTCCAGTTCGCAATCGTATACCAAGCCGTCACAGCATACATCAATATGTTTTCCCGCCGCCAAACGGAGAGAATAGGCAACGTGATGGGCATCGTCGCCCGTCAAAGTGACGATTCCTTCCTGCAGATCCGAGCTTTGGACAAAAAAACGCGGCATATCTCCGTGGCCTCCTTATACATGGTGCTTGATGACATGGCCGTCATGATTTTACATTGTTTATAACTTATGGTGACTATTCACAAAGCCTTTTGACGATTTTTCGAATTTAATATACCACAAAATCACCAATCTGTCAACAGGTTTTTTGTGATTTTCTTCAAAAAAGGTGTCAATATTTACAATTTGGATTTATTTAAGCTTGTATGACAGCACAAAAACGCCAAAGATCCTCCAAAACAAAAGTTTGGGCATATTGACACGCGGTTGTGCAATACACCCAAACAATTAGTGAATTATTCTGTTGTTTCAAGGCTCAGCGTTTTTCCGTCGCTGACAACGACCACGTCTCCCAAAAGATCGGTTCTCCAAAAGGTCACATCCATGGTTTCCAAGCGAGAAAGGACCTCACCTGTGGGATGCCCGTACTCATTGCCCTTTCCGCAAGAAATAACGGCCATTTCGGGCGTAACAGCTCTCAAAAACGCCTCCGTGGAAGAAGAATCGGAACCGTGATGTCCTACCTTGAGGAGGTCACAATCCAGCCTTCCGTTCAAAGCATAACGAGACAGCATTTCCTTTTCAGAAACATCCTCGGCATCTCCCGTATACAAAACAGAGGATTCGCCAAAGTCTACCCTCAAAACGACGCTTTCATTATTGGTATCATCGTAATTTGAGCCAACCGGCCCCAAGATCGTCATTTTCAGATCTCCCAGCGTATAGACTTGATCGGGCGCGGACAAATATTCGGTAGCGCCCTCAGCCTTGATGGCATCCATCATACGGTTATAGGTGACGCTCTCAGCCGATGCGTCGGGGCGAATTACGTTCTGTACCGCGCAGTATTCCAACACCGCATCGGCACCGCCGATATGATCCTCGTGAGGATGGGTAAACACCACGAAAGCAAGCTCGGTGATGCCTTCTGCCTTCAGGTATGCGATGAGGGCATCCTCGGAAGCATTGGTTCCCGCATCAATGAGGATGTTTCCCTCAGAGGTACGGATGAGGGCGGCATCTCCCTGCCCCACATCAATGAAATGGAATTCCGCCTGTCCCTCCACGGGTGCAGCGGGTTCATTCCGCCCCAGTAAGGAATCCAAGCGACCCGTGGCAAACAAATAGCCGAGAATCGCTACGACCATACCTATAAACGCCACTATGGTACGATACTTTTTATTTCTTCTGTAAGATTTTTTGCGTGCCATATCATGTACCTTTCGTCATTATCAAATTTCGGTTCACCTCTAAAAGCTCTCTTGACGGCGAACCCGCAGTAATTTCTGAGGTTCTTTATGATTTCCCGAGATCATCCCACCAATAGAGAACGTCCGAGAAATCCAAAGCGCGAAGCTTTTCGCGGGAAATGAAGAATTGGCATCCTCCGTCATTGCCGAACCTTATGCCTACCTCTTGCATCACGCCGCTTTTATTGGTGCCCTCGTGGGTCACCAGCTGGAGTAGCAAGGTATCATAGGACTGAAGCTCGGGATAGAGGGTGCGGGGATCGATTTGTTCAAAGCAGGGGGAACCGCCGATGCGGTGTCCACCCCAATGGTTGCTTTTCTTGATATAATCTTGCTGTTTGGGGGTCAGTGCGCTCAAGCCGCCTTCTCCGCCGGCCTTGATCACAGCCGCCTCCAGCGCTTGCTCATAACGGAAATCGGAAGAGAGCATATGCCCCATTTCGGGGGCAAAGCGGATGACGTGACATCCTTTCACCGGGAAATCATCCGATACCGGAGCCATCTCCGTGGGGAGAGGCACAACAAAATCTGCTTCATTTTTGTCATACAGCACCGCATATCCTGAAGAATCTGCAGGATTATGACGTGAAAGACCGTAGGCCGCGTCATCGGAGATATAAAAGCGAAGCACGCCTGTCTTGGGGAAATCGGGAACACCGCTGACTTCCGAGCAAAAGATAACAGCCAAAAGCCCCATAGGACGGCCGTTTTTGTCCTTGGGAATACGTTCCGGTGCATCGGGAGATACGCCGCCCACACGGCTGTGGTTCCCGCATTCCGGGAAAGGAATACAAACGTGCGTCATGGGCTCCGCCGTCATACTGCGGAATATCTGATTAGCTTTTTCGGGAAGTGCCAATTCATCCGTCTCCTCCGAGAACGGAAAGAGCCCTTTATCCAAAATAGAACACATACGGTCGATCGCCTGCGCATCCCCACCGTGGAGCGCAGATAGCTTTCGATATTCCCCGCTTTTTTCTCTGTCGCCCATGGCATAGTGGGCGATGGCTAACGCATTTTCTGCCTGGTACATATTTTCCTTAATGGACAAGGCTTTTTGGGCAGGCTCAATTACCTTTTCCCAATCGCCCATGGTCAGATAACCATTGGCGAGATTGTTCCATGCTGCTGCGTTTTGAGGATCGTTTCTGACAGCATTGAGGTAGCAGTTGACCGAGTCGCTATGCTTGCCCTTCTTTTTGAGAAGAAGTCCCAGATTTGACCAAAGCGTGCTGCGAGTGTCATCGTATTTCAGTGCCTCATAATAAACGTCAATGGCGTTTTCCTCAAAGCCCTGATCGGTAAAAGAGAGTGCTATCATGAGAAAGGTGATCACATAATCATCGTTTTTGCGGCATTCGGGCAACAAGCCCCGAAGCACCTTGATCGCATCCACGTGCTCATCGCGGCAATAGTGAGCGATGCCCGTGAGCAGTTGCTTTTTCTGCTTTTCCCTACCCTCTTCGCAAAAGGCCGAGCGGATATGCTCACGATACGTGGCTTCGTACATAGCCACAGGAGGATTTCGCCTGCGGTAATCCATCACCAACAGGCGCACCATTGTAAGTAAAAGACCTGCCAAAATGACGAGGGCTCGCCCCAACGATGCTCCGGGCAGATTACCGCCGCCCGTCACGAATTCAGCGATCAGCAAGCCCGCCACCGCAAGCATAGCAACCGCCACAATGATGGCTCCCACACGTGGGGAAAGTTTTTTCATATTCGTTCTCCTTTTCCATATGAGCCGTGTCTGCCCAAACCAAACACTCGATGTAACACTCATATTATAACAGATTTTTGGGAAGTTTGCAAGTCTTTTTTCTATGCTTCCGGAGAGCATTCAAAAGATTTCGCGTGGGTACTTTACAAAACTATTTTTTTATGATATAATAGTTTGGTATTCCAAATTTACCCAAGCGGTCACACAAAGGAGTTTTTCATGAAATGTCCCGTATGCGGTTATCCAGAAAGCAAGGTCGTTGATTCCCGTCCCGTAGATGACGGCAACAGCATCCGCCGCAGGCGCGAATGTCTGGTCTGTGCCAAACGCTTTACCACCTTCGAAGTAGTGGAAGCTCTTCAAATCATGGTGGTTAAGAAAAACGGCTCCAAGGAGTTGTTTGACAGAACCAAGCTCATGGCCGGCATTTTGAAGGCCACCAGAAAGCGTCCTGTTGAGGCCGAGCAGATCGTTAATGAAATTGAGGCCGAGCTTCAAAACGCTTTACGCCAGGAGGTTTCATCCGTGGAAATCGGAGAACTGGTGCTGGAAAAGCTGAAAAGCATGGATCAGGTAGCATACGTTCGTTTTGCCTCGGTATATCGTGAATTTTCCGATGTAGACACCTTCCTGGACGCCCTGAAGGATCTGAAGCGTACCAGCAAGAAAAGAAAAAAGCCTACTGTTCCCGAAGAATAAGTACCCGTCATCAAGCAAATATTACAAGTAAGGAGAATAATTATGTCTGTTATGGGAAAAAACGTTTGGCTCATCGCCGACGGTTATATGAGCGACACCACCAAGGGTGAATTTGTAAGTCACGAAGCTGTTTGCGTACTGAATTTGTCGGGTGAAACAGCACATATCGACATCACCTTGTATTTCGAGGATGCCGAGCCTCTGCGTGGTATTCACGCCGAGTGCGCCCACGAGCGCACCAACCATATCCGTTTGGATAAGGCGGTCAACGACGAGGGTAAGACCATTCCCCGCAACAAGCCTTATGCCATTCTGGTGGAGTCCGACAGACCCATCGTGGTGCAGTGCTCCAGGTTGGACGTATCTCAGCCTGAGTATGCGCTCATGACCACCATCGCTTATTAAAAATTCGTCTCTTATACAGAAATACCCCGCACTCACGGTGCGGGGTTATTTTTATGAAGTTACGCTTTTATTGGCAACCCCCTATATCAAAGTCAAGGGGAGAATCCGGCACAAACCACGCAGTTCGTATCAGATTCTCCCTTGACAAATATTGCGAATTACTCGTTATCTGTGGTTGTTTCCTCGGTCTGACTCTCATTCATGATCATAGACACGAAAAGCTTTTCGGCCTTACGTCTGACCACGCGAATGATCTTCTTCAGAGGATACTTGATGGTGGAGGGATCTGCAAAGTAGTTGGCCTGTGCAACCTCGGCTTCGCGGATAACTTCTCTGTCGCGGTTTACGTCTCTGGTGGGAACCAGCACGATATCACCCACATCTACCTTTTCACCATCGGGATCGTAACGATAGATCTTGTCCTTCGCACGCTTCTTTTGCTCGGGCCAAATGACACCGATCACCTCAACGCCTTCAGGTATGGGTTCAGGCTCGGGTTCGGGCTCAGGCTCAGGCTCGGGCTCGGGCTCAGGCTCGGGCTCGGGCTCAGGCTCAGGCTCGGGTTCGGGCTCGGGCTCAGG
>SVTB01000050.1 GCA_015064015.1 Oscillospiraceae bacterium
GGCAGATCACGCTTACAACTACGATTGCGACAAGAACTGTAAGATCTGCGGCGTTGAAACAAGACCCGAGGCAGATCACGCTTACAACTACGATTGCGACAAGAACTGTAAGATCTGCGGCGTAGAAACAAGACCCGAGGCAACTCACACCGGCGGCACTGCTACCTGTATGGCACAGGCTGTTTGCTCCGCGTGCGACCAGCCTTACGGCGAGAAGAATCCCGACAACCACACCCGCAGTAACCTTGAATACGAGCTCAGCACCGAAGATGAAAGCAAGCACAACGTCATATGCGAGTGTGGCGAAACCCTTGAAGCTGTTCCTCACGACTACACCACCGGCGCATCTGAGCACACCTGTGCCTGCGGCGCTAAGTTCACCGGCTGGGAAGGCAAGACCTACTACGTAGATGCTGTTATGCAGACTGGCTGGACTCAGATCGGCTCCGACTGGTACTATTTCGATACTACCACCGGATCCTGCGTTGAGGGCGCAACCCGCGTTCCTTATCCCGCCGAAGCCATCAATGGTGTAACCTATGCGCCTAACCAGGAAGATCTTGACTATGCCGCAAGCAAGGGCAGAGAGTTCAAGGATGCTGATGAGGCTTGGTTTATCTTCGACGAGAATGGTAAGTTCCAGAACACCTTTACCGGCAAGTATGAGAACAGCTACGCTGTCAACGGTATGATTCCTTGGCACTACGGTCTTGCTAAGATCGAGAACGAGTTCTACTACTTCGTCGGCGATGCTGACAATGGCGGTAACAAGCTCGCAGAGGGCTTCGTATGGGTGAACCGCACCAATGGTGTGACCGGTCTTTCCACCGGCGCCGGCTACTACTTCGCTCAAGGCAAGCTGGCTGATGACTTTACCGGCATTGAAGGTAACAGATACTTTGAGAATGGTAAGTATATCATCGGCGCAGGCCTTGTTAAGGTTGGCGATGATTACTACTATGTCCGTTCCTCCGGTGGATTCGCTACCGGTAAGTACTACGTCACCAAGACCAACGGTCTTGAGGGCTTTGAGCCCGGCATGAAGCTGTATTTCGATGAGAACGGCAAGATGCTGGCTGTCAAGAATGGCCTCGTTGAAGAAAACGGCGCTATCTACTACTATGAGAACAACCATCTGATGTGCGGCGCAGGTCTCGTTGAGATCGACGGCGATATCTACTACGTCCGCTCCAGCGGTAAGGTTGCTACCGGCACCTACTACATCAGCAAGACCAACGATATGGAAGGCTTCAATAAGGGCGACAAGCTCGTCTTCGGCGAGGATGGTAAGCTCTTGAAAGTCAAGAACGGTATCGTATATGAGAATGGCGCGTACTACTACTACGCGAACAACAGTCTGAAGTGTGGTGCAGGCGTCGTTGAGATGACCGATGAGCAGGGCGAGACCTTCTACATCTACGTTCGCTCCAATGGTCAGCTCGCAACCGGCAAGTATTACCCCACCACCCTCAACGGATACCTCGACAGAGGCAACTACGATTGGGGCACGGACGGCAGATACTATCCCGGCAAATAAGTCATTCTAAAGAATTGCTGCCAAGCCTTTTGGCTTGGCAGCAATTTGACGATATGACAATTTTGGAGCCCGATAAAAAAAGGACGATGTGAATGGTCTTTTTTCTATTGTGCTTCAACTATCCCTTTGGTTGCAAACATGACAGTAGAATTTGAATATGTGTTTATGCCGCCACAGGCGGCAGAATGGAGAACAACGTGAAAGTTGGTATATTTACCTTCCCCAATTCCGTCAGCTACGGTGCGGTGCTGCAGATGTACGCTCTGTGCCGCGCTGTCAATATGCTGGGACATGAGGCGGAAGCAATCAATTATTACAGCGCGTATATGAAGGCGGAGAAACATTGTAATTCCGGACATATGTCGTCCTTGAAATATACTTTGAAAAGAACCATGAGAAGGGTACTGCACGCACCTTTGTATGCCGGCTTTACGGCTTTTGAAAAAAAGAATGTTCCTTTATACCCGAAGCGATTCTTTTCAGACAAATCTCGCCTGCCCGAGGTTAGTGCTCGCTATGAAGCCATTATTTGCGGTAGCGACCAGGTGTGGAATCCTGATATCACAGGATCTGATTTAAGTTATTTTCTTGACTTTTGTGGCAAAGAGACCCGGCGCATATCTTATGCACCCAGCTTTGCCTTAGATACGCTTCCTGCTGATTTTGCGGCGGATGCCCGTGAGGAACTTCTCAAGTTTTCTTCTCTTTCTGTGCGCGAGCTGCAGGGACAGGCTATGATCGCAGAGATGATCGGCAGGGAAGTGCCTGTCGTAGTGGACCCCACCATGCTGATCGAAACTCATGATTGGCGACAGCTGGAAATGCCCTATCAGCGTATCAAAGGCGAATATCTGCTTTATTTTACGGTGAAGGGATCGTCAACTCTTTTTAAAAAGAGCCGAGACTTTGCAAAAAAGAACGGCCTGAAAATGGTAGTCGTTGGCGGAAAAATCCTGAAAAAGTTCAGAAACAACGATCCCGTGGTCCACTATGCCGTCGATATTTCTCCCGCAGAATGGCTTTGGCTGGTTGACCACGCTCGCTATGTATCCACCAATTCTTTCCACGGAACTGCGTTTTCCATTATCTTTGAAAAGGATTTCTATTTGGAATTGTCATCGTTGGCTAATTCTCGCCTGAGCAACATCGTGAATATGCTTGGCTTGGACAGCAGAATTGTGCCCAAGGAGGAGGAGATGCTTCTTTCCCAAGCTGATTATACGGTGGCAAGAGAGGTTTTACCGCGCTTAAAAGGGGAATCCTTGGATTATTTGAAAAACGCATTAAGCGAGGAACGCCATTATGGATAAACGGATGCGTCGAGCTAAGATCAATGCCCTGTCTACTCTGTTGGCTCAGCTCATTTCTACGACAGTCGGTATCGTGATTCCTTGGATCATGATTGATCACTTCGGTTCGGAAGCGTACGGCGCAACAACCTCCATCGCAAGCTTTCTGTCTTATATTTCTTTGTTTGAGGGCGGCATCGGACGTGTGGCGCGAGGCGCGCTGTACGGGCCCTTGGCCGCCGGTGATGAGGAGCAAATCAGTCAGATTTATCTGGCGATCAAGCGCTTCTTTAGTGTCATTGGCTTGGCGTTTGTGGGGTATACCATCGTATTGGCTGTCGTGTACTATGACATTGCCGATGTGACGGTATTTGACCGCAAGTACGTATTTGCTCTCGTTTTGGTGATCGCCCTCAGTAAGGTTGCTGAATATATGTGGGGTATATCTAATATCACCCTGCTTAACGCCCATCAGCGGCAGTATATCGTTAATTCGGTAACCATGCTGTCGAATATTCTGAACTTGCTTGCGATTACCATCCTTGTGTCGTTTGGATCTGACATTTTGTGGGTAAAGCTGGCAAGCAGTATGGTCTTTTTGATCAAGCCCCTTGTTTTTACGATTTACGTCAAGAGTCATTATACCATCAAAAAATCCAAGACACGGGCGGTGCTCAAGAACAAAGCAACAGGTATCGCGCAGCATATCGCTTATGTGGTACAAAACAGCACCGATGTTTTAATTCTGACGGTTTGCTCGGATTTGAAATTTGTCGCTGTATATTCGGTGTATCACCTGATTACCTTCAGCCTGAGAAATATTGTCACTTCCTTTACGGGCGGTATGGAGGCTGTTTTTGGTGACATGATTGCCAAAGGCGAGCAAGAGGAATTGATCGCTACCTATGAGAAGTATAAGCTGATATTGACGGTTCTTGTCATTGCTTTCTTTGGAACAGCGGCGATTCTCATTCTTCCTTTTGTGAAGCTGTATACCGCCGGAACCACGGATGCCAATTATACGCAGCCGATGTTTGCATTCTTAATGGTCATGGCTGAAGCACTCAACTGCTTGACTTGGCCCTGCTTTAATTTGACGATTGCGGGCAATAAATTGAGAGAGAGCAGAATAGGCGCATACGGAGAAGCGGCAATCAATGTCGGCGTTTCTTTGGCGTTAGTTTTTTGGAATCCCCTTGTGGGTATTGCAATCGGAACCTTGGCGGCTGTCCTGTTTAAAAGTATCTTCTACATTGTTTTTTCAGGCAAGAAAGTATTGTGTATCAGTGTCCCGCGGATGATCGCCAATGCGATTGTCGTTAGCGGTATTTTAATGGCTGTTTCCGCCATCGGAATGGCGGTAATCCAAAACTTTGCACTAAACAGCTATTTACTCTGGATTGTGGCAGGCTTTTGTACCTTTACTGTAGTGGCAGTTATCGCCCTTTTGTCGGGATTACTCTTATATCCATCAATATTCCAAAACATGAAGAACAGATTTTTAAAGCGTCAATAATATATTGGCTATGTAATCGGTTTGGACCCGATATAAAAATGAAGAGGAACAATTAGTGCAAAAATAGGGGGAACCTGTGAATTTGAATAATAATGCTAAAAAAAGGGAAACATGGGTAGATGTTGCTAAATTAATAGGCATAATTGCTATTGTATACGGTCATACGATTCAAATAGGAATAACGTGCCAATATGTGTATTCGTTCCATGTGCCGCTATTTTTCTTTTTGCAAGGCGTTGTTTTTAGTATTTCTTGCTCGGAAACCAAGTCGTTTTCAAAATATTTAAAGCACAAAGCTTATACGCTATTATTACCTTATCTTTGTTTTTCGGCTGTTAGTACGTTAATCATTTTTATTGTGTCCCGTTTTATATCAATACCGCAAACAGATATTTTCTCATCCATCCCCCATGTGATTCTATCTTTGATTTTTGGCAAGTGTGAGGCCAATGATCCGTTGTGGTTTTTACCGTGCTTATTTGTACAATCAATTTTAGTCTATGGACTTATTAAATGCTGTAGTCGATGTAAAAATCGCGTTTGTAAAATAAGTTTATTGTTGATAGTTGCAATTTTATCGAGCATAATATTGTACATAACTGAGGAATTTACAAATATTAAATTTTTGCCTTGGAAAATTGATGCAGCAATTCATATGATTCCTTTTTTTGTTGTTGGATACATATTTAAAGAATATGGTTTGTTAAGAAAGCTTTTTGATGCACGTATCTGGATTAAGATTATCATTATAGTTGTTTTTATTGGATCAGGTGCTATACTTGGCCTTTTGAACGGGAAATCAAATTATTTGGGAAATTATTATGATAATGTTTTCCTTATGTATGTTTCTGCATTACTTTCCTGCTTAGGATATTGCATTATTGCTTTTGATTTAACTACTGTTTCAATACTCCCCGCTATGGGACAAAAGACGCTTAGTATACTTTTAATGCATAAATTTCCGATTGTGGTATTTCAATATGTTATTACTCCAACCAAAATTCTTCTGAATGAACCAAATATCTTGGTGGGACTCATAGTTACGATAGTTTCTATAGGAGCCTGTTTGGTCGCCAATTGGATTCTTGAAAGAATCGCTCCGTTTTCTGTTGGCAAACGTTTGAAAAAAATATAAGAGCTTATTAGATAATATGAGCAGATAATAATACGTATTAGATACAAGTAGAAACATTTAATAAGAGGAGACCTATATAATGACAGAAAAAGAAAATTTTAACACTGCTCCCGAAGAAGCAAAGCCTTCCGAGGCTCCTTCGGAGAGTCATCAAAGTTCACAACACGAGCAGGGACATCACCATTCCCACAGCGGTCATCACCACCATCATCATCACCATCATTCTTCGCACAGACGGCATAAAAAGAAGCCCGGTAGCCGAGGAAAAGAAAATTTTAAAAACTTTATCAAGTATAACAAGCACTACTTGATTTATGCCGCCCTAACCCTCGCTTTGGTGCTTTGTTTGGTTTTGCTCGGTAGCCGTATGGACGAGTATGGCGGAGAAATACCGCAAAATGATCCCACAGATACCTCTCAAATACAAGAAACAGATACCGCTGAGGTACCGGAAGAAAGCACTTCTTCAAGCACAGCACCCGAAACTGAACCTGCCGATACTTCCCAAGTGCCGGAAGGCGATATCTTCTCTGACAAAATTCAAGTCAATGTGCCGATCTTTGCAGATAAAGTGGACATCGTAACCCCCGTTGTAGAGGCATATATGAAGTTGGATTTGAATGCATCGGTGGAGGATTTTTACGATCAATATAAAGCAACCGCACCTCGCTTGGATGTTAGCTTGCCGGTTAACTTAGAATATGAGCTGACAGGAATTCCCGAAGGAGATTGCGTTCAAACCGTCGAATTTGTTGTGGCAGATAATCCAAACTTTCAAAACCCCCGGATTTTTAAAACTCAAGATTCCGCAGGCAAAGCAGAATTTTATAACTTGAAGACCGGAACTCAGTATTACTATTGTATCAATTTTACTTTTGAGAGTGGTGCGGCAACGTCGGTTAGCGGTAGCTTCCAAACGGAGAACGGACCTCGCCTGTTAATGGTAGACGGAGTGCGTAATATTCGAGATTTCGGCGGCTGGACAACGGTAGACGGATTGACCATCAAGCAGGGATTGCTGTACAGGGGACAAGAATTGGACGGGGCAGTAGAACCCACCTATCAGATTACGGCAGAGGGACTGAGTACCATGCTGTCTGTCTTAGGTGTTAAGATGGATATGGATTTGCGCCTTCCCACTGATAACCCGTACGGCACGGACGCGTTGGGGCCGGGCGTAAAGCACGAATATTATGCCGCACCCATGTACGGTAATGCTTTAAGGGGTGAAGAGAATATCGAAAAGATGCGCCGTATTTTCTCGGATTTGGCCAACGCGGACAATTATCCTATTTATCTGCATTGTACCTACGGCCAGGATCGCACGGGAACTGTTTGCTATCTCTTGGGCGCTTTGTTAGGCGTAGATGCCGCAAGCTTGGCGAAGGACTATCGGTTAAGTGCTCTTTGTTATAGTTGTGTCAGCGAAGAAGCCTTTGCTGATTTCGTCGTTCGTGTTCAAGCGCTTCCCGGAAATACGTTGAGTGCTAAAGTAGAGGGCTATTTGTTGTCCATTGGCGTGACTCAGCAGGAAATTGCATCCATTAGAACGATTTTCCTTGGAAATTGAAAATGATGTGTAACCTCGTAGAACTGCATCAATGTGATAAAGACGACTCAATATGTATATCCCATAGGAAGAACAAAAGATCCGAACTTTATGTTCGGATCTTTTGTTTTTTGGGATAAGCATAATGGGGGGGAGCAGGGAAAATGTGACTATATCATTTCCTTATAGATCTCATTTTTGGGTACGCCTCGGTCCTTGGCCGCCGCCTTGATGGCTTCTTTTTTCTCCATGCCGCCCTCCATGTAGTGGGCTACGTGTTCCTGCACCGTCATGTCAGTCCAGAATGCCGTGGAAGTTACCGCATCTTCAGGAGCACCCTCTACAATCAGCACATATTCCCCTCGGGGAGCGTGCTCGGTGTGGTAGGCCACCGCCTCGGAGAGTGTCATACGCAGGACTTCCTCATGGGCCTTGGTCAGCTCGCGGCACAGAGAAATCCTCCTGTCTCCGCCGAAGGCCTCATAGAAATCTTTCAGCGTGGCTTCCAACTTGTGGGGAGCCTCATGGAATATCATGGTGCGCTCCTCACCCTTGAGTTTTTCCAGGCGTTTTCTACGCTCGCTCTTGTTCATCGATAGAAAGCCCTCGAAGCAGAAACGTCCCGTGGGCAGTCCCGACAAAGTCAGGGCGGTAATACCCGCGCAACAGCCGGGGATAGAGGTGACAGCCAGCCCTTTTTCAGCGCACAGACGCACCAGATCCTCACCGGGGTCAGAGATGGCAGGCGTGCCTGCGTCTGTGACCAAAGCGCAGGTTTCGCCCGCCGCCAGACGGTCGCAAATAGCCTCTCCACGCTCTCTTTTGTTGTGTTCAAAGTAGGAAACCAAGGGCTTTTTGATGCCCAGGTAGGCCAAAAGATGCCCCGTGTTGCGGGTGTCCTCGGCGGCAATGAAATCCACTTCGGTCAGCACTTTGATCGCACGCTCGGACAGGTCAGCGAGATTGCCGATAGGGGTGGCCACCAAGTACAGCGTACCGGGGATCATTTTATTCTTTTCTTCTGCGGGAAGGGTCTTGACAGAACTCATGGGAACTCCTTATGTCTTTTATCTTTTGTCGGGATGGTGAATTTTTCTATTCACAGTATACCATATGATGGGAAAAAAATCAAGGAAAATTTTTAAAATGTAGGGGAGGGGGCTCCCCTCACACCCCGGGATGACGATAAGGGATTGACTTGGGGGGATTTTATATGTATAATATGGTTGAGAGCTTAAAACCGCAATTTATCGGGCGGATCCCGATAAAACGTAGGGCGGGGGCTTGCTCCCGCCGTTACCGCCTCAAAATATTTGTTATCGAAGTATTTTTGAGATTTCGGAGGGAACAAGTCCCCGTCCTACAATGTTTGATAGCCGCCCGCTGACCTCAAATTTATAAGCTTCGCTCAAAAATTTTTTCATGTTCCCCAACCTCGCGCTCATCCGAGCGACATAGAGGATGAAAGGAGGAGATCAGCCTTGGAAAACAACGAATTTTACATTGATCTGAATACCCCTGAATTTGAATCGGCCTACCGTGAGCTTCTTGCCTACGCCATGCGCTATTGCCGTGACCGTGACGAGGCCGAGGAGGTGGTGTCGGACACCATCCTTGCCTATGTACGGGACGTGCGGGCAGGGAAGACCATCCGCAATCTTACGGGATATCTGCACACTGTCTTTGCGAACCGCTATAGGGACCGCTTGCGCCGTAAGTACAGGAATCCCACGGTCAGCGATGACGGCAGCATTCTGGAGCTTATCCCCGACGACGGTGAACTTCTTTCCGCGGAGGAAGAACAGCGGCGCCAGGACGAGATCGCGGTGCGCCGAGCTTTGGGACGATTGGCGCGGCTCCACCGAGAGGTGCTGTACCGTCACTATATGCTGGGACACAGCGTGGAACGCATCGCAGCCGAGTTGGACGTTCCTGAGGGGACGGTCAAGTGGCGGCTCCACGAGGGGCGAGGAAAGCTCAAGGCTGATATGGAGCGTATGAACGATATGCAGAAACCCTATGGTGAAAACAGTTATGCCCCCAAGTGGCTGAGCATGAGTATATGGGGAAGCGCGAGCCGTCGGGGCGAGCCCTTTTCCTGTCTTAATTCTCTGTTGGCCGAAAATATTTTGATCGTCGCATATAAAAAGCCCATCAACGTCTCCGACTTGGCCGCTGCGCTGGGTGTGCCTGCCGCCTATGTGGAGTCAGAGGTGCGTCAGCTGATCAAGGGCGAGCTCATGGGCAAGACCTCCAAGGGGTTGGTATATACCCGTATGTATATTTCATCTTTTGAAGAAGCCTTGGGGGATATTGAAAAGCAGACACTTGCAGCCGAAGCATTGGCCGAGCCTTTATGGGAGATCATCCATAAGGCCTTTGAGCCTCTGATGGCTTCCGATGCCACAGCACATTTTAATGAAAAGCAAAAAGCTACCCTGTGGCTATACTTGATCCTTCGCTCGATGAGCGAGATCCACGATTGGAATTTGACAAACGAGACACAGCTATTCGAGCCGTATCTTCGTCCCAACGGCGGTTCTTGGATGGCCTCGGGTATCTATCGGGAACAGCGCGTGGGTCGTCATCACTTGGAGACTTCGGGACCGTATTGCTGCCGCCATGAGACGAAAGACGGCAAGGTATACGGTATGAACGATTATCAATCCCTGTTCGGGGATGCCCATTGGGCTTATGAAAGGTTGAGTGAGCGTTTTTCCATGCAGGAGGTGTGTGCCTTTTATGCTTCTCTGACCCCCGCCAAGATCAGTTCCGCATCGGAGCGTATTTATACAGAGGTGGAGGCATTTGAAAAACTTCACATCCTGCGCCGCAACGAAGCAGGGGAGGTGGTGCTGGATATTCCGTACATGGATTACGACGCATATCACCCCTTTGCCGTCAAGCTGAATGAGAGCCTATCCAAGGTCAAGGATCTGCTGATGCCTTATGTCAGGTGGCTTGAGGGTGAATGGGTCAACGACGTGCCCGACTACGTGGACGGGCGGGAATTGTATCTTCATCAAGGAGCTTTGAAGTGCTTGACGGTGCTGACCATGAAGGCCATCGTGGACAAAGGGCTTCTGCCCGTGCCTGTGAAGGTGGGGGAGACACCGATCATCGTGGTGTTTTATGGAGATAGTATGTAAACGGTTGTTTAGGAGTACGGTCAAGGGAAACTTTTTGAAAAAAGTTTCCCTTGGAACCCTTCAAAAACCTTTAATAATAAACACTTTTTAAAGGTTCTTGGAGGTGGTTTGGAGGAACCTTCTTTCAAGAAGGTTCCTCCAAGCGTACCCCCATAAACAACAATTTATCTAATCAAATAAGAAAGGAGCTCTCCATGCTCAAAGGCTTTATATGGTCCATCCTTATCCTGGCAAGCGTGATTGCCGTGGCCTGGCTGTGGCAGATCCTTCGCTTTATCATCAAGCGCATTATTCTTCGTCTCCAAATCAGTAGGATGGGCTACAGAGTGCGCCCCTTGCGCCCCCTGTGGTGGCTTGTTGATCTTCGGAATCATTGCGACCTGCTCTTGGAGACCTGCGATCCCATACCCAAGATCCTAGCTGTTAAGCTCATCCCCACCATCATGCCTGGGAGCGAGTACAGCATCGGAGAAAAAGGCAAGTGGGATCACAAGCTGAATTTCCTCATGCCCATGGGCTTGGGCGTTCACATGATGAATTTTGGCTACCGTAGATGCCTGCCACGGCAGGTGAATTTTCGCAAATACCCTCACGCCGTCCCCGTCTATCTCTTTCACCCTCATCCCTTTGCCATCACGCGGGGGCACCGAGGGGAGAGAAAATGGAATATCAACGCGCACGCCGTTTCGGTGCCTCTGTGGGTCGATGATACACTCATGCTGGATGTGCAATCTCTCCGCGACCTATCGGCTATGATGCCCGATGGCAGAGAAAAAATGCTGGATCGCTCATAGATACAAAATCCCGTTCGACGGATAACCGCCGAACGGGATTTTTATATTGTGATCATCTGTAAATCTCCAACTCAATGATGCTGAACCAGTTCTCACCCTCGCGGTACAGCCTTACGTAGCGAGCCTTGGCGTCAAGGTCACTCAAGATGACGAACACCTCGTCCTTGGCACCCTTGTAGATGGTCTCGTAGTGCTCGCCGTCCGTGGAAACCTCGATGCGATAAGGCACCCAAGCGGATTCCAAGTACAAATTGATGGCGGAGATGCTTGTTACCTCCTGAAGGTCCACCTGCAGCCACGCCTCGCCCGAGGGGAGAGAACCCCAGCGAGTCGAGTAGTTACCGTCCACGGCGTAGTCCTTCATGTATGCCCCCTCTTGGGTGGTGGCGGTCACGGGCTTGCCCTTGGCGATATTCTCGCCGCTGACACTGTCCTCAGGACGGTTTTCTTTATCCTCCTCGGTGGCCTCATAGGCCTCGAACTCAAAGATAGAGCAGTAGCCGCCGCGAGGTACGGACACGCGGATATACCGCACCTCCTCACCGTAAAGGTTAAATTGGCTGACGTAGGTGTCGTCCGCCTTGAAAATGCCTATGTCGGTAAAGCTCTTGCCGTCCTTAGAAATGGATAGGGTAAAGGGTGCCTGCACAGCTTCCCAGCTGATGACGATTCTGCCCACCTCGTAGACCTCGCCAAGATCGACCGTGAACTTGTGGAGGCTTTCGGTGGTGCCGATGCCGCTCCAACGGGTGATGTAGTCGCCGTCCAGGGCGTTCTTGGCTACAAAGTCGCCCTCGTGACCGTTGTCAGTAGCGGTCTTGCCCAGCGCGATATTAGCGGCACGCTCTTCGTCTGTGGGGATCTTGTAGCTGTCCTTTCGGATGTAATCAAATTCGGTGTCAGGAGCAGCGATGTTCTCCACGTCCCTCACCACTGTCAGCTCGGCGTAATTCAGGGTCTTTCTGTCACAGCGGACATCAAATGAAGACCCGCCCACAAAGAAGGCGTAGTCCCCCTTGTCTATGATGTAGCGGCTGTTTTCGGTGTCGTAGCTCTCGAGCGCGTCCACGGGAATGCGGATGGTCAGAGTCTCGCTTTCGTCGGGGGCAAGGAGTCGGGTCTTGCCAAAGCCCGCCAGCTCATAAGCGGCCTGCTCCAGGGTGGTCTCGGGCTTGGACACGTAGACCTGGGCGATCTCGCGGCCTGCGGTCTCACCCACGTTCTTGATCGTGACCTTGGCCATCACAGAGCCGTCCTTCTGCTTTTCAACAGAGAAATCCGAGTATTCAAAGCTCGTGTAGGAAAGACCGTAGCCGAAGGGATAGGCGGTGGTCACGGCGAAGGTGGAATAGTAGCGATAACCCACGTAGATGTCCTCGTAGTAGGTAGCATCAGAGGCGTTACCGGGGAAGTGGCGGTAAGCAGGGGTGGTGTCATAGGCCGTGGGCCAGGAGATAGTTGTTTTGGCCGAGGGATTGACATCGCCCAAAAGTACCTTGGCCACCGACGTACCCGCCCGCTCACCGGGATAACCGATCCAAAGAATAGCATCCACATAATTTCTCCAGGACACGACTTCTATGGGAGAGCCAGTGTTTAGCAGGACCACTACCATTTTACCCTTAGTGTGGAAGGCCTCGGACACACGGGTAATCATGGAGATCTCGGTAGCATTCAGTCTGAAATCACCCTCCAAAGTGTTTCTGTCGGCGCCTTCGGTGGAACCGCGGGAGATAACGATGATAGCCACGTCAGCGCCCTCAGCACATTTTTTGGCGTAGGCCTCGGTCACCTCCACGTCCTTGGATTCATCCAAGGGGGAATGCTCCTCACAGCCTAAGAAGGGATTGTTGGCGGCATCAAAAACGGTCAGTCCGTCGGCGGCCTTGAGGCCGTCCATGATGGAAACGTGGGTCCTTGCGCCCACGGAGCCCGAGCCCGCGCCGCCGTAAATGGTCTTGACGGAGCCGTTGCCGAATACAGCCACGGTGGTACCGTCAGCCAGGGGCAGGGAAGTTCCTTCGTTTTTCAGAAGCACCATGGTGTCCGCAGCGGCATTGGCTACCTGCTCACCGTGGTTTCTGTAGTCCAGACGGGTATGTTGGTCGGGATCGGTGAAGGCGTGACAGCGCACCACCACGCCGAGGATGTTGCCGCAGGCGGTGTCCAGCATGAGGGGATCCACCTTGCCTGCCTGGTATGCCGCAAGCAGGGTGTCGGGATCGGCGGCGTCACCGGGCATATTGATATCGTTGCCCGCGTTGACCTTCTCCACCACCGTGCCGCCTGAGCCCCAGTCGGACATGACGTAGCCGTCAAAGCCGCACTCGCCGCGAAGATAGGTGGTGAGCAGATCGTATCGGGTTGCCACCCGTTGACCGTTGATCAGGTTGTAGCAGGACATGACGGTGTAGGGGGCGGAGGACTCAATGACCATTCCGAAGGCCTTGAGATAGATCTCCCGCAGAGCGCGCTCGGTGACGTTGGCGCTGATCTGGCTACGAGCCGTCTCCTGGTTGTTGGCGGCGAAGTGCTTGAGAGACACGCCCACCCCCAGGGATTGGATGCCGTCGGTGTAAGCGGAGGCGATATAAGCCGTCAGCAGGGGATCCTCGGAAACGTACTCAAAGTTACGGCCGCCCAGCACGTTCTTCTGGATGTTCATGCCGGGGGCCAAGATGATATCAATGTCCTGCGCCAAAGCGTCCTCGGCCATAGAAATACCGATCTCCTTCACCAGCTTGGTGTCCCAAGAGGAGGACATATTGATGACGGAGGGATACCACACGGTGGTGCCGTAACGCACGCCGGCGGGGCCATCATTGACTGTGATGGAGGGGACACCCAAACGGGGGATCTCGTATGTGCCGCCCGACGCACCCTCCAGCTTGACGTTCTGAGTGCCCGTGACCATGTGTGCCTTCTCATCCAAGGTCATGGCAGCTACCACACAGCGGACACCGTCAGCTGTGAGCTGGGGCAGACCGTTTTTTAGCTTAAGGGTGGCGGTGTCCCAGATCAAGGAGGTTTCCGTGACCGTGCCATCGGTACCGACGGCCTCGATGACGAGCGTCAGCTCGCCGCTTATCTTGTCCGTGCTGCAGGTGAGGGTATAGTCTGCCGTACCCTCGGTGAGAACAACGCTTTGACTGTCCAGCGTCTTGTTGTTGACATCATACAGCCAGAGGTTCAGATGAGGCGCGTTTGCCTCGGTCAAATTTTTCTGTTCTACGGTTAGATTGACCTTGACCCTATCTCCCTCCACCGTCAAGGTGTTGGGGATCAGCTCAACGGAAATGGGGGGAGCGGTCTCCGCCTCGGGCTCGGTTTCTGTCTCGTCGGGTTGCGTTTCTTCGGGCAGAGTCACAGAAGGCTCGCTTGTCACGGCCACGGTGTTACTCTCGGTCTCGGAGACGGCAGGGGGATTCTTTTCACCGCCGCAGGCGCAAATAAGGCATACGAGGCAGAGCAAAAGAGAGAGGGCGGAGAGTATTTTGATGCGTTTCATATAGTCCTCCTTTGGGATGGTAAATTGTTGTTTACCACCTGCGGTGGGGCTCTGGCTCGGGGTAGTACATCCTATGCCAACCACATACCGCGATGGGATACAACGGTAAATTGTTGTTTAACTTACTAACTTTTCTCTCCTCGTCGAGAGAAAAGTTACAAAAGAGGCGCCGCTGAG
>SVTB01000051.1 GCA_015064015.1 Oscillospiraceae bacterium
TAATCGCAACGAGAGCAGGTCTCATAAGCATCCCAACCGATATTCAGACAATCAGGAGTCTGTGCTTCGTGCTCGACGATATCATGACCGAGAGCGGCCTTCTCTGCGTAGGTGGTATAGTCGCAACGAGAGCAGGTCTCATAAGCATCCCAACCGATGTTGAGACAATCAGGAGCCTGTGCTTTGTGATTGACGATATCATGATCGAGAGCGGCCTTCTCTGCGTAAGTGGTGTAGTCGCAACGAGAGCAGGTCTCATATGCATCCCAACCGATGTTGAGACAATCAGGAGCCTTTGCTTCGTGATTGACGATATCATGACCGAGAGCGGCCTTCTCTGCGTAAGTGGTATAGTCGCAACGAGAGCAGGTCTCGTAAGCATCCCAACCGATGTTGAGACAATCGGGAGCCTTGGCTTCGTGATTGACGATATCATGGCCGAGAGCGGCCTTCTCTGCGTAAGTGGTGTAGTCGCAGCGAGAGCAGGTCTCGTAAGCATCCCAACCGATATTCAGACAATCGGGAGCCTTGGCTTCATGATTGACGATATCATGACCGAGAGCCTCAATGATTTCTTGCGCTACAAGAATCTCATTACATACAGAGCAATGAGAACCTTCTGTCAGACCGGTTTCCAAGCAAGTAGGCTCCACGCGGGAGTCAACAGCTATGGTATGGCCGGTAGCGGGTTGAATTTCCTGAGGAATCAGCACTTCCTCGCAAACAGAGCAATGCTTACCTTCCGTCAATCCTGTATCAAGACAAGTGGGGGGAACCGCTTCGTCGATGACCTCCGTATGACCCAAGGCATCAACGAAATCGCCCTGGTAGGTATCGCCGCAAACTGTACAAGTGTATGTGGTATAACCGTCCGTGGTACAAGTAGGCACGGTTACAGTGCCGTCATCGTAGTGATGTGCGGTGAAATCCATATCCTTGGTCAACTCGACAAGGAGATCCCGGTAAATATCACCGTCTCTATAGCTCACAACAAACGATTCGCTGAAGTTAGTAGAAAATTCCGAAGTACCGTCAAAATCTTCGTTGACCGTAAAGGTAACTTCAAAAAGAATGCCTGTTTTTGTGGAACCGGGGCCGCCCAACATCTGATCAAAATTTGTTGATCCAAAATACAGTACCCCGCGGCCTAATTTGTTGGTATAACTTTGCAGTTGTGCTTCAATGATATTGTCATTTTCGTACACAGTAACTTCATCCTTGACAATGCCGTCCTTGGTCGTTGTCAGATAAACAGTTTCGTTTTTAAGCGTTACTGCATTCGTATCATAAAATAAGTAAAATTGTACCCAGTTAACACCGGGATTTTGTGTGATTCTTACTCTGACGGAGATTTCATCTCCGGGGGCAACCGTTAAAGGTTCATCTAAAATAGCGGTGGAAGAATCCACTTCCACCGCCACCTTCAACGGATCCGCATCAGCAGCAGTGGTAAATACCACCATTGCTGATACGGTCAGAATAACAACCAAACAAGCTATGACAAACCGTTTCAGTTGCATATTCGTCCTCCGTTATTATTTAATTGTGGTTTAGAGCGTATCTCTAAATCGGGTAGGGGAATTACTGGTTCAGCAGGTTTTCGTAGATGGTTGCACCATCAGCGAAGCCGTAGCTCATGATGATCTCTCTCAAATCTGTGAAGTCGTCACCATTGATGAAACCATCTCCGTCGATATCGGCACGAGCGTCATATTCGCCGGAAATGACCAGCTGCACCAGTGCGTTAATGTCAACCAGACCGAAGTGAGTACCATCCTCGTTCAGGTTGCCGGCCATCCAAATGGTGGTGGCGCCAATGTTGGTAAAGGTGCACTTGCTGGTGATTACATCTTTATCTGCTTCAAGAACCTGAATGTTCTTATAAGAGAACTGGGTAGCCTCGATGTTAGCCTTGCCATACTCGTATGCAGAGGACTTAACAGCGAAGATCAGGGTCAGGTACTCGTAAGCACCCTCAGTAGAATCGATGGACAGATCCTGACCGTTCTTGTAAGTAGAAGCAACTCTCAGAACATTATCGGAAACTCTGTAGGTATTGGTCAGTTCGCCATCTTCAAGAGCGCCAACGAACTCAAGGTTGATATTATCGAACTCGAGGTCGAAGTAGATACCCCACAGATCAACGTTGATACCGGAGATATCAATCTTGACAGCCATGTAACCGCCGTTCACGATCATACCGTACTCATCACCGTTCTCGGTGTAACGGTTGCCGTTCTCGTCGCAAGCGTAAACATCAGTGTCGAAGCGAGCCTTGCCGTTCAGATCAGCGGAAACAGTAGTAATTACTTGCCAACCGCAGATCTCATCTTCGCAATCACAGGTTGCGCAGTTCTTGCAGTAGATTCTCTTGGAGCCATCTACGAGCTCGGTTGCAGCGTTCTGCTGGTTGTAAACAGTGTCGACAACCATCTCATGAGCCTGGAAGGTAACAATGATATCTTCAACCTTCTCGTACTCACACTCGGTGCAGTAAGCGATGTAATAAGTAGTCTTGCGGCACTGGGTAGCACTTACTGCGTGATACTTCACTTCAGTTCTCACATCGCAAGTGTTGTTGCCTCTGACATCCACGTGACCGGGAACCTTGTAGCCACAGCCATTGCTACACCACTCATATCTGTCGTAGTAGTGCTTCTCACCGGTGGTTTCATCAACGTAGTAGTGGGAAGGATCGAGGTGAGCGTGACCGGTTGCGGGAATGGTGGTCTTTTCGCCAAGGATACCGCAAATCGTACAATACTGAGCATACCAACCATCTTCTTCGCAACCAGGAGCCTTGTAGCCGCCAGCTTCGCCAAGAGTCTTGTCGTAGTCTACCATATTGTGCTCGGTAGCAGGCTTATAGTCGGTGATGACACCCTCAACAGGGTTGCCATTTTCCCAAATCTGACCGTTGGGACGCTCATTGGTAGCTACACCATGACCGATACCACACTGTACGCAGATGGTGTAGGTGAAGGTGATATTACCGCAGGTGTGTCCAGCGATAGAGGGCTCGGTGTAGGTCACCCAGTCGTGAGGCAGATCGAATGCAGGAATCTCAGCGTGGTCAACGCCAGCTTCGTTTACACACTCCTTACAAACGGTGCAGAGACGGCCAACGCCCTGACCGGAAGTAGTACAGGTGGGAGCGAAGCAGTGCTCAGGATCCTTACAAACCTGAGACAGGTTCCACTCGTAAGCAACGTGATTCTCTACAGGACCCTCAACCTTGTAAGTATCACCGCAAGCGCAGGTGTAAACAACGTAGTAATCCTTGGAGCAAGGCTCGTTGAATGCCTCGGGAACGTGATTGTGACCGGTAGCGGGGAGAATTTCAACATAACCGAAGCCGTGGCCATTCACGTCAATACCATGATCGCAGTTAGCTCTCTGGCAGGTGTAGATGGCAGCGCCATCCTCGGTACAGGTAGCAGGATTGATGGCGGCAACAAAGTCGTGGCCCAGAGCCTCAACCTCATCCTCGTGGTAAACATCGCCGCAAGCCGAGCAAGAATACTCAACATAACCAACCTTAGTACAGGTAGGAGCAATTACTTCGGAGGTATATGCATGGCTTGCAGGAATTACATCGTCAATGTAAGAATCACCACAGACAGAGCAGGTGTAGGTGGTGTAGCCATCCACGAAGCAAGTAGGAGCAGTTACAACAGTATCATAGCTGTGACCTGTAGCCTCTACCTCGGTATCGGTGTAAGCATCACCGCAGTTGGAGCAAGTGTAGAGAGTATAGCCGTTCTCATCGCAAGAAGGAGCAATCACAACGGATCCGTAGTTATGACCGGAAGAGAAGAGCATCTCAGAAGGAACTCCGAGAAGAGTAACAAGATCTTCCAGAGTGAAGTCAGCGTTGCCGCAAGTCAAGCAAACAGCGGTAACAACAGCATCATTCTCACAATCAGGAGCCGTGTAGCTGGTCATAACGATTGCATGACCGGTAGCGAGAATCTCTTCGCCGCCAAACACCAGAGTCTTCTGGCAAGAAGCAGTCAGCTCTTTGTACTCACCAGTTACATAGTCATAAGCCATATACTTCCAAGTGCAAGAGCAAGCATAAGTTTCAGAAGCCTCGTAACCGACAGTATTACAAGTAGGAGCAATATAGTCGGTGGTACCAATCAAAGTATCATAGGTATGCTGGAAAGCTTGAGGATCATAGTTGGGGTCAGTCTCAATATGATCGCCACATACGCAGGTGAACCACAGAGCGCCGGGATAGTTACAGTTGGGCTCTCTCTGGTAAGACTTGATGAGGTTGCCCGAAGCATCGTATACCTTGTTAAGACCCTGGGGATGAGGAACATACTTACCATCGTGGTTAGTAGGATCAATCTCCAAAATCACGGTATTCATAACAGTACCGCAACCGTTACCGCAGTAGTAAACAATCTCACCGGTAGCTACGCAAGTAGCAGCGGTAGTAACAGTGATCTGGTCATCTACATCAGTAGTGTGACCGGTAGCTTTATAGTACTGCTTGAGATCCTCGGGAAGCTTCTCGTAAGGAACAACAACATCGTGCACGTCACAGCTGTTGCAGATCAGCAGGGCGGTGCCGTTTTCGGTACAAGTAGGCTTCTTAGCAGGGTTATAGCACTCAACAGGGTGATAGTCCTTATTGATGCCAACATTTACAGGCTCGGTGATAACGGTATTACAAACAGAACACATTGTGCCGGGCAAATAACCCTCTCTGATACAGTTTGCAGAAACCTCGCCAAACTCAACAATTTTGTCCTCAGGATGAGGAATCACAGGAAGCACTTCCTGCTCGGTCTCCCACTCGAAGCAACGAGTACACTGAGAGCCGTCGGACAGACCGGGAGCAGTACAAGTAGCATCATAGCCCGCGACAGGCTGGAAGTCGCAACCAAGAGCGCTCCACTTACCGGGGTTATAAGTGCTCGTAGCGTCAACCCAAGTGCCGCAAACGCCGCAACGCTTCCACCAAGAGCCATCCTCATCACAAGTAGGCTTCTTGAATTCAAGGCCCAAAGCCGCAGTCTCGGAAGCATACTTGTTGTAGCTGGGATTGATGGGCAAATAGAAACTAGTGTGGATACCGGTAGCAGGAATTTCTTTCTGCTCAATGGTAATGGTGCCGCAAGTAACGCAACGCTCACCATCTTCCTTACCGGGAGTTACGCAAGTGGGGGCGTAACCGGGGATCTTCTCAGTTACCTTATTGTGATCAGCAATAGGCATTGCATAGGAGTTGAAATACTTACAAGCATCGCAGTAGTCAATGTATCTACCTTCCTCGATGCAAGTAGCGGGATACTGAACTTCCTTCTCAACGTGCTTCTTGTGGTGGTCAAGAGCAACCTGCTGAAGCTCACCGCAAACGGTACAATTCCAAGCCTCACCGCAACGGTTATCCAAGTAAGTTTCGTTCAAGTTAGTAACATCAGCCAAACCGTTAATGTTGATAACAACATAGTAAACAAGGGTCTCATCAATAGGTCTGGTATGCCCACCGAGAATACCGGTCTCAGTCTCAGTCTCGCCGCAAACGCCGCAAGTTCTGGTTCTGCTACCAACGGTCTCACAGTCGGCAGTGGTTACATCCCACTCGCTCCACTTGTGACCGCGCTTCTCCAAAATCTCGGTTTCAAAATAGTCGCAACCCACGCAATCTCTGCGGAGCAGACCATCATTTACACAATCAGGCTCTTCTGCAACGTACCACTCTTCAAAGGTGTGACCAAGTGCAGGAATGTCATCACCCTCATAGCTGTCGCCGCATCTATCGCAAACAAATGTTGTCTTGCCAGCATCCGTGCAGGTAGGAAGCTTATCTACAGGCTGGTAGTCATGACCAATAGCAGGACGCTCGTCATAAGACTCGTAACCGCAGCCCTCAACAGTACAATACTCCTTTGCGAACCAACCGGACTCCGTGCAGGTAGGAGCCTTGTCAGCTTCGTAAGCCAGGGTATGAGGAATCATGTCAACCTTAACATCCTTCCACTCGTTGCAACCAGCGGTGCAGTAAATGCGCAGGATACCAAAGGAATGGCAAGTGGGCTCTTCCAAGAGCTTGGTCTTGCTGTACTCGGTGTAGTTATGAGTCTTAACATCATACTTCACACCCTCACCGGCGCTACCATCAGCATTTCTGCCGTAGTAGTTGAAGCCGCAAACCTTGGTGCCGTCGGGCAGGAAGTTACCGCCCTCGCCGGCAGGAGTCTCGGTGCACATCAGCCAGTACTCAGCGATTTCGCCGCACTTGGCATCGTTGACCTGAACCCACTCAAAGGTGTGGCCATAACCATGAGCTTCGCTACCGGCTTCAACAATGATATCGCCATCGCCGCTACGGTCGAAGTCCACAATGGTATTGTGGGTGGGACTCAAGACGTCATCCTGCGTTACCAGATCACATCTCTTACACTTAACAGTAATCTTACCGTCGGCCTGACAGGTAGGATCTACCTTAACAGTTTCGAAATCGTGACCAAGCGCAGGCGTGATATCCTTAATATCGCGCTTGCCGCATTTTTCACAGATGATCCAAGTATAACCCTGATCCAAACAAGTGGGTTCAACTACAGCGCTATCACCGGGTCTCTCGATGTAGTCTCTCCACACGTGCTGACATTCGTTCTGGTCGATTGCGGTAACCATAGAGCTAAAGGTACCGAAAACCATCAGACACGCCAGCATCAGAGCCATGAATCTTTTGAAATTAGTTTTCATGGGGAATTTTCCTCCTAAATTTTTATCGGTTTTGTCTGCAATACACCTGGGAATGGCAAGTGTAGCCAAGACAAAATCTCATGGTAATTATAGCACAACTCAGGAAAAATATGTTACGAAAATTTGAACTGGCGGTAACTATTTTCGCAATTCACATTTTTCCCCTGAATCGGGCATTTTTCGCCATGATTGTCCGACACCACTATATACGGTGCGAAACGGTGAAATTTGGGGGAGAAAGAAATTTTTTGATTGCAGTTTTCGGTCTCGTTCGGTTTCCATCATTTATTTATATACTTTGTGTGCGCAGAATTTGAGCAAGATTCATCTGGACACTTATCAAAAAGCCAAAGCAGCCTCGGTGCCGAGTTCGCCGTCGAGGTCAAGACAGCCGGCAAAGAAAAAAGCGGCCTGCTTTTCAAAATTTGTTATTTCATCAACGAAAGGCGAAACTTTCCCCCAATTTGATGAAAACGCGGAAATTTAATTATTCATTTATTTATAAACAATATGTTTATAATTCATCAAAAAGGAAGGAACCCCTCGCAGGGTTCCTTTTTTGGTGCCGGTGGTGGGACTCTGAACCCCTCCTCGGCCTTGGGCCTCGGGACAAGCCTCTCCCTGTATTCTCTTCCCTTTTGTCTCCTTCTTTTCGGCTTGCAGGTGTGGGTCTCGCCCACCACGCAAAAAGGAGCCCCTCGCAGGGTTCCTTTTTTGGTGCCGGTGGTGGGACTCGAACCCACACGATGTCGCCATCAACGGATTTTGAGTCCGTCACGTCTGCCAATTCCATCACACCGGCATATACAGCTATATGCCCCAATCGGGGCAACATGGGTATTGTATCACAAAGTGAAGAAAAAGTCAAGGGGGATTTTGAATTTTGTGAGAAAATCCATAAAAAAATTTCTTGTGATATCTCTGCAAATCTTGCGGGCTCCTCTTGCCAAACGCTTCGAAATATGTTATAATCACTATATATATTCATATGAAAGGAGCCCATATCCCATGAATCTCTTTTCTTTTCATCCCGGAGATCGCACCTGCGGTTTTCGCATAGAACGCAACGGCGTTATTCCCAAAATGAACGCCTCATATGTCAAGCTGACCCATGAGAAAACGGGGGCTGTGCTGTATTATTCCGACCGTGATGACGGACAACTCATTTTTTCGGTAGGCTTCCGCACCATTCCCGAGGACGACACAGGTGTATTCCATATCTTGGAACATTCTTGTTTAGACGGCTCTGAATCCTACCGTCTCAAGGAGCCTTTTGTTAATCTGATTAAGACTTCTATGGCATCCGATCTGAACGCCATGACATATCCCGAGCGAACCATCTACTATTTTATTACCACCAACGAACGGGATTATATGAATATGATGCAGGTCTATTTGGATGCGGTATTTCATCCTCTTTTACTGAGTGATCGCCGCATTTTCGAAAAGGAGGCATGGCACCTCGAGCCGGATGGCAACGGCTTTGTGAATTATTCAGGCGTGGTTTTCAACGAAATGCAGGGTCATGACAACAATGCCGACTACGTCATGTGGCAGGCGGCAACCGGACTACTATTCCCTGACCGTTATCCCGCCCGCAATTCGGGCGGTGATCCTCATCACATCCCTGATCTCACGTATGAGAATTTCTGCGAAACCTATCGCCGTTTCTATGGGAACGATAACGCCATCTTCTATCTGTCGGGGCATTTGGCGCTTGAAGAAGAGTTGAGCTATATTGATCGCGTCCTTTCTTCTCGCCCGTCCTTCGGATACGTCAAGCCCCCTGTAGTAGCTCCCCAACCTCCCACAATCGGCCAAGGAACCGTATACTATCAGCTGAGCGAAAAAGAAGAGGAGGCCGGCAACACGCATTTGATGCTCACCTATGTGCTGCCTCAGGAGCGTTGTGATGAGCTATCTCTCGCTTTCAACCTCCTTTCTAACTATATGGCCGAAACCAACGAATCCCCTCTTTCCTCCGCCGTTTTGAACGCCGATGTTGGCTTGGACTTTGACATGGGCTGTGATATTGACTGTCTTCAGCCTCTTGTCTTTTTCACGTTGGGAAAATCGGATCCCGACAAGGCCGAGTCTTTTGAGAATATCGTGACAAAAACCTTGCGAGAGCTTACAACCCAAGGCCTGAATAAAGAACGCATGGTGGCGTTGCTGGACCGACACGAAACCGATTGTCGCCGTGCTGCACTTCGCGTAGATTCCGGCTTTGCTCTCATGACGGCTTTCATCCGTGAGCACGTGATGACAGGGGACGTGACCACACGGGATAGCCTGGCAATGATTCGTGAAGCACTCTCAAACGATCCGCTTTATTTTGAGCATCTG
The DNA here is from genome assembly GCA_015064015.1 of Oscillospiraceae bacterium. GTDB lineage: Bacteria > Bacillota > Clostridia > Oscillospirales > CAG-272 > CAMEON01. The sequence goes on from SVTB01000051.1 coordinate 9,070, forward strand.
GTTGAAACCTATATCTTAAACAGCCATCATCATGCGCTCATATCTTGTGTTCCCTCCCGCACATTGGAAGAGGAACGCCGCGCCGCCATGAAAGCCCGTCTGGATATAGAAATGACAAAATTGAATGCCCGCCCTGACGGCTACAAGCAAATGTCCGACCGTGTTGAAGCGCTCAATGCTTATCTCGTCGCCGAGGATGACCCCGAAGCCATGGCCGCTATTCCGCATCTGTCATCCAAAGATTTGACCCATCTCCGTAAGTACCGGGACATTTCTGTGTTGAACACCCCTATGAAGGATGGTCATGTCACATCCCTCTATTATGAAACCCGTGCCGAGGGCATGGTACTGGCCGGCTGGCTCTTTGACCTGAGCTCCATGCCTGTGGAAGATTTAAAATTTGTCCGCTGCCTAAAGGATGCGCTGATGGATCTGCCTGCTGCGGGGTATACTGTGAGTGAGTTATCCGACCTTTGGACAAAGCTGCAAACCAATGTGGATTGGAACTTCCTGCAAGCTGTCAAAGACACAAGCGCCTCGGGTTCCCGCCAGTATCTGCAAGTGCGGTTGGATGCGCCCGAAGAACATCTCAAAGAAGCCACTGAGCTTTTGGGAAAGGTTGTCACCCACTTGATTTTTGACAAGACCATCCTGAGCCGTATTTTCTCTAACACGTCCAACTTCAAGAACCATCTCATCATGCGGGGCAACAGCACTGCCGTACAGTTGGCCGAAGCAAGCCTCTCTGCCGCAGGCGCTATTCGTTGGGAACTGACAGGCGTTCCCGCTTATAATTACCTGTCGAAGCTGGCCGATAATTTTGATTGTCACACAGATGAGTTGATCGCCGGTCTATCCCGTGTCAGCCGTGCCATTTTTGGCGGCATCCGTCCCCTGTGCTACTGCATTGGCAGCCGTGACGCTTACGAAATTTGGACTTCAGCTTTGGTCAATCTTCCTTTATCCGTGGATGAACACCGTGATACTGCGCCCGTTTCTACGCTTCAACGCATTCACAAGGCCTTATCCATTCCCGGCAACGTCAATTACTGTTGTGAATCCTTCGCTTTGTCAGATGCAGATGCGGTCTACTCTCCCAAAATGCAAGTCATCACATCTCACTTGTACAGCACCTATTTTTGGGACGAGATCCGTGCTCGCGGCGGTGCCTACGGTGCATCTGCCGTAGCCTTTCCCTACGGGCTGGTATCCTTCGTGTCCTATCGCGATCCCCGTGTCGGCGACACATACGATGTTTACCAACGCCTCCCCGATTGGTTGGACGAGCATATCCCCGAAGCAGATGAATTAGACAGCCTGATCGTCAGCACCATCGGTTCTGGCTATTGCACACCCCAAAGTCCTCTCGACGAGGGCATAGCAGCGCTCACCCGATATCTTAAGGGAAAAACTTCGGAGGACATCGCCTGTGATATACAGACCATTCTTTCGACCCAACCCCAAGATTTTGCCCACTTCTCTACACTCTTGCGCTCACTAAACGGGCAAAAACTAAGTCTTCGTACTGCTGTTGGGAGCAAAGAGACATTGGCCACATCAGGACTTTTCGAAGAAGTTGAAGAACTATAAAAAGTACACACCCAAATTTTTCACAAGAAAAAATCAAGGAGTCAATCATGGCAAACAAGGATAAAAAAATCATCGTCACCGTTGCGGGTCTGTCTCCCAAGGAGCAGAAAAAGGTTACGGGACGTCTCGTAAAAGCCGTTATGAAGGATAAAGGCTATCGCAAAGCGGTCAGCGCCACAGGCAAGAAAATCACAGAGGAGGCTGCAGAGGCCGCCGCTCGCGTGGCAGTGGCAGAAGCATTGGGCACAAATGAGGGTGCCGACAACAGCGTAACGCTGCACACCTCGGGCTTGGATCTTTACGCAGATCTTGTATCCCGCTTCGCCAAGGCGCGCAGAAAAAACATCAAAAATCAAAAGAAGGCCGCCAAGAAATACGCCAAGAATCTCAAGAAAAAGGGCGGTAAACTGAACAAAAAAACAGGGCTGATCAAGCTCATGAAGGCCGACAAGCTAAAGAAGGCGCCCATGGCAAAAAAACACAAGGCCTATAAGGCTCCAAAAAAGAAGTAAGGAGATTGCACATGAATAAAAATATTGCCGTTGTTACGGGCGCATCCTCGGGTATTGGACGCGTTTTCGTCACGGAACTTGACAAACAGCAAAAATTTGACGAAATCTGGGTCATTGCCCGTCGTCTTGACAAGCTTGAGTCTTTGGCAGGCCTGACTCGCGCCGAGATTCGCCCCATTTCCCTGGATTTGTCCAAAAAAAAGGATCTGAACACCTACAAGAAAATGTTGGCTGATGAAGCCCCCCATGTCACCGCGTTGGTCAATGCCGCAGGCTTTGGCAAATTCAAGGCCTTCACAGAGCTACCCTTGGAGGATCAGCTCGCCATGATTGACCTCAACGATAAAGCACTGGTGGCTATCACCTATATGACCCTGCCTTATATGCAAGCGGGAGACGAGATTTACCAGATCGGTTCCCTGTCCTCCTTCCAACCTGTCCCTTATATCAACGTATACGGTGCCAGCAAAGCCTTCGTACTGAGCTTCTCTCGCGCGCTCAACGTAGAACTCAAGAAACAGGGGCGCGGCATCCGCTGTATGGCCGTATGTCCCGGTTGGGTACGCACTGACTTTTTCGACCGAGCCGTGGTAGATGACACCATCACCTACTACAACCGCTATTTCACCCCCGAAGAAGTGGTGACACGCGCCCTGTCGGATATGAAAAAGGGCAAGGATGTGTCGGTTTGCGGCGCATCCGTCCGTGCCCAAGTCCTGCTCACCAAGCTGCTTCCCCATGGCGTAGTCATGGAAATTTGGTGCAAGCAACAAAAGAAATAATTGACAAACAAGAAGCCTGTTCCGTTGACATTTCTGCAACAGAACAGGCTTCTTTCTTTATTATAGTGTACCGAAAATACGGTCTCCCGCGTCACCGAGGCCGGGAACGATGTACGCATGATCGTTAAGGCATTCGTCCAAGGAGGCGGTGTAGATATCCACGTCAGGATGGGCATCTTGCACGGCCTTTACCCCCTCAGGAGCGGCCACAAGGCACATGAAACGGATATTCTTACACCCTTTGGCTTTGAGCATGGTTAAAGCGTCCACGGCGGAGCCACCGGTAGCCAGCATGGGGTCTACCAGGATTACCAAACGATCTTCAATATCAAAAGGAAGCTTGCAGTAGTATTCCACAGGCGTGTGGGTAGCAGGGTCACGATATAGACCGATATGCCCTACCTTAGCCACAGGCACCAAGCGCAAAAGGCCGTCCACCATACCGAGACCCGCGCGAAGGATGGGAACGATGGCCAATTTACGCCCCGCCACCATCTTAGCCTTCATGGGTACGAGAGGAGTTTCAATGTCTACGTTCTCCAAGGGCAGATCACGGGTCAACTCATAGCCCATGAGCATGGCGATCTCATCCAAAAGCTCGCGGAAATCCTTAGAACCCGTGTCCTTTTGCCTCATAATGGTCAGTTTGTGTGTAATCAGGGGATGGTCTACGATGTGCAGGGTACTCATGGGTCGTCCTCCTTACAAGTATGTGGATTTCTATATTTGATATGCGGTATCATCGCATCATTTCCGATATAACGGCCACAATGGCTTCTACAGCTTGCTCTACGGTGGCGATGGCAGGCAGATCGAGGGTACAGCCGGCCGCCTTTATGTGTCCTCCGCCACCAAAGCGAGCGCATACGGCCGCCACATCAAAGTTCGTGTTGGAGCGCATGGATACGCGAAATATCGGTGCGTCAGTGGGTTGGCGCACGGCCACGGCCACCTGCACTCCTTCCAAAGCGCGAGCAATATCCACCAAAGTCTCCAAATGCTCATCGGCAAAACCATGCTTAGTCTTGAGGGACGCAGGAAAGGTAATCACGCTCAAAGCGCCGTCCATATAACGAGTCAACCGCTCAGCCCCCAAGCGTTCCGCCAAAAGAAGCTTTTCAGATTTCACCTCGAAAAGCTGACGGTTAATTTCGGCAGGATCGAAGGAATCATCTTTCAAAAGCGTAGCAGCGCAAATATGCGTCTCATGGGTAACGTTACTGTAGCGAAAGCACCCCGTATCCGAGCTGACAGCGGCGTACAACAGCTTGTCTACTTCGTCGGGGATAACCGAAATGCGCCCCGTACGTAAAAGCTCACGGGACAGCGCGAAGATCATCTCTCCCGTCGAAGAAGCATTTGCCTTAATCCAGCCGTCGGCGTATCTCTCACCGCGGCCATGGTGGTCGATCATCAGATCCACCTTGTCTCCATATAAGGCATATAGCCTGCCCATTTGGGCGGGAGAGGCAGTATCTACCGTGATGATCTGCTTGGGGAGGAAATCAGCGGGCAGGTTTTCGGGCAGGATGCTTTCCTGCTTGTCCCCCACAAGGAAGCGAAGCCTTTCGGGAATCTCGTCCTCACAGGCACAAAGAGCGCGGCATTCCATAGCCTCCAGCAAGAGGCGAAGGGCAAATCCCGATCCAACGGCATCTCCATCGGGGTGACGGTGGAAGATCACCAAGGAATCTACACCATCTCGAATTTCGCGCGTGAACTCGGCAAGTGTCAAAGGGAGAAAATCACTCATCGTCATCCTCGTCCTCGTCATCCTCCCACTCATCACCATCGGCCTTATCTTCATCGGAGAATTCTTCGGTTACATAGGTAAAGCCGCTGATGATTTTCTCTATTTTGGCACCGTAGGCGATGGAGGTGTCCTCCACGAAGGTGAGCTCCGGGGTGATGCGCAGGTTCAGATTCTTGGCGATTTGACCGCGGATGAAGCCCGAACAGGAAGCAAGTCCCTTCTTGATCTCCTTGGGGTCACCGCGCAGAGCGGAATAATAGACCTTGGCAAATTTCAGATCAGGGGTCACATCCACAGCGGTGACGCTGACGAAATTCTCACTGATGCGCGGGTCCTTTACATTTTGCATGATCTTAGCCGTCTCTTTAAACATCTCTTCATTGATGCGGCCTCTTCTGTGTTTTGCCATGTTTTCTCCTTTAGGGGGTAGTCTTTGCGGGGAAGGGAAAACTTTCGAGAAAGTTTTCCCTTCCCCGAGCCCTATCCTTTTCAAAGCTTTTAAAAAAGTATTCAAGAATTTTAAAAAGCATATTGACAATTTCCGAATATGTTTTTTAAAGTTCTTGAGGGTGGTCCGGAGGGAACTTCTTTCAAGAAGTTCCCTCCGTAATCGTACTCATTACTGAGCAGCATCCACGATAGCGGTGAACTTAGCAGCCACGAGGGATGCGCCGCCGATGAGGCCGCCGTCCACGTTGGGCTTGGACAGAAGCTCTGCGGCGTTCTTTTCGTTCATGGAGCCACCGTACTGAACGACGGTAGCCTCGGCGATCTCGGCACCGAACATCTCGGCCACAGCGGCGCGGACGTAGCCGTTGCCCTCGTCAGCCTGGTCGGCGGTAGCGGTCACACCGGTACCGATGGCCCAGACGGGCTCGTAGGCGATGA
>SVTB01000052.1 GCA_015064015.1 Oscillospiraceae bacterium
CCTCCGAGGCCGCAAAGGCAGGCCTGAAGAACCTCAAGGGCCACCGCTCTGTAGGCGGTATGCGCGCCTCCATCTACAACGCTATGCCCTACGAGGGTGTCGCCGCTCTGGTGGAGTTCATGAAGAAGTTCGCCGCCGAGAACCCCAAGGATTAAGAAGTACGCAAGGGGGAAACTTCTTGAAAGAAGTTCGCCTCGCAAGCTCGGCCAAATATGCCTTTGGCATGATTTGCCCCCTTGACCCCCTTCAAGAACTTTTAAAAACAACTTTTGATTTAAGGTTTTTGGAATTCTCAAAACCTTTTTGCAAAAAGGTTTTGAGCAGGATGTGGGACGGAGTCCCACATAAGTATGATACAAGGAGACAACCCATCATGAAAAATATTCAACTGCTCAACAAGATCGCCAAGGTAGGCACCGACAAGCTGGATGCCGCCCTCTACAATATCGGCACCGACGTAGCTGCTCCCGAGGGTATCATGGTCCGCTCCGCCAATATGCTGGACATGGATTTCAACCCCGAGCTACTCGCCATCGCACGCGCGGGTGCGGGTGTCAACAACATTCCTCTTGAAAAATGCACCAAGGAAGGCATCGTGGTCTTCAACACCCCCGGCGCCAACGCTAACGGCGTCAAAGAGCTGGCCGTCTGTGCCCTGCTCCTGGCCTCCCGTGATATCGTGGCTGGTATCGAGTGGGTCGGCACCTTGAAGGACGATCCCGATGCCGCCAAGACCGTAGAGAAGAACAAGTCCAAGTTTGCCGGCACTGAGATTCAAGGCAAGACTTTGGGTGTCATCGGTTTGGGCGCCATCGGTGGTTTGGTGGCCAACATCGCCATCCGCTTGGGCATGAAAGTCGTGGGCTGTGACCCCTTCCTGTCTGTGGATGCTGCTTGGAACCTCAACCACAACATCACCCACGCCGCCTCCTATGAGGAGGTCTACAAGGTGGCTGACTACGTCACCATCCACGTCCCCGCCACCGCTGATACTAAAGGCATGATCAACGCCGACACTCTGGCTCTCATGAAAGACGGTGTCAAGATCATCAACCTCTCCCGCGATTCTCTTGTTAAGTCTGCCGATATGATCAACGCGCTGGCTTCGGGTAAGGTCTCCCGCTACGTCACTGACTTCGCTACTCCTGAGTTGATCGGTGTCAAGAACGCCATCCTGATTCCTCACTTGGGTGCTTCTACCGAGGAATCCGAAGACAACTGCGCTGTCATGGCCGCTCTGCAAATGGATGACTATTTGCAAAACGGTAACATCAAGAACAGCGTGAATTTCCCTGCCCTGTCCATGGCTCGTTCGGGCGATACCCGTCTCTGTGTTCTGCACGAGAACATCCCCGGTATGCTGACTGCCCTGACGGGTGCCGTTGCCGCTGAGGGTCTCAACATTGAGAATATGACCAACAAATCCCGCGGCAACGCCGCATACACCATGCTGGATGTGACAGGCACAGTTCCCCCTGCTGTAGCTGAGCGCTTGACCGCCGTCAACGGCGTGCTTCGCGTCAGAGTGATCTAATATACACATCAGAAAGAGGATGAAGTTTCAAACTTCATCCTCTTTTTCTATGATTCAATGATATAAAACGGTTTATCGCTTTGCAGAAAGATATCCCTCTGCCATATGGGCGGCCACGGCACCATCCGCAGCAGCAGTTATCACCTGGCGCAGTTCCTTTGTGCGCACGTCTCCTGCGGCATATACGCCGGGGATATTCGTTTCTGTGGTTTCACCGCTGACAATGTAACCCTCCTTGTCCAAATCCAGCTGACCACGGAACATGAGGGTATTGGGAGCCTGTCCCACGCTGACGAAAAGGCCGTCCAAGGGAAGCTCTACCGTCTCACCGGTCTTGACTTGACGAAGGGTAGCGCCCGTTAGTTTTTTATCGCTGTGGAGAGTCTCCACCGTGGCGTTCCAAAGAATCTGAATGTTGCCCGTATTTTCCAAAGGCTCGTGATAGATTTTAGAGGCGCGCAAAGCATCACGTCTGTGGATCAGATACACTTTGGCACACACGCGGGACAGAAACAGCGCGTCAGCCGCCGCCGTGTTACCACCACCTACCACCGCCACAGTTTTTCCCCTGTAGAGCATACCGTCGCAGGCGGCGCAATAGCCCACACCTCGGCCGATGAGCTCGGTCTCGCCCTCAATACCCAAATGCTTGTGATCGGCACCCGTGGCAACGATCACGGTTTGGGCGAGGTAAACACCCATATCTGTGGTTATGATCTTGGGCTCCGCTTTGAGGTCTACCGACAAAACCTCAGTCTGCACTGTCTCAGCGCCGAAACGATGAGCGCCCAGCTGCATCTGATAGCCCAAAGTAAAGCCGTCGATACCCTCGTGAAAACCGGGGTAGTTGTCGATCTGTGCTGTTTGGGTCATCTGCCCGCCGGGAGAAAACTTTTCCAGCACCAGCGTTGAAAGCCCACTACGCACGGCGTACAAAGCGGCGGTATACCCTGCGGGGCCGCCACCTAAAATGACGGTATCATAAATTTTGACGCTATCCGACATGGTAACCTCACGCCAGCAAAGAAAGGAGCTTTGCCTTGGGCTGTGCGCCCATGGTGGTGGACACCAGCTCGCCCTTCTTAAAGACCATCAGCGTGGGGATACTCATGATACCGAAGCGGGTAGCCAAATCGGGCTCTTCATCCACGTCGATCTTGACGATCTTATATTCGGGATGCTCGGCAGCGATCTCTTCCAGGATAGGAGCAATCATGCGGCAGGGGCCACACCAAGTAGCAAAAAAGTCTACCAAAACGGGGATGTCGCTCCCCAAAACGATCTCATTAAAATTTGCATTGGTTGCATGGATGACGGACATAAATTTACCTCCTTAGAAATTTTTATAAAAATAGTATAGCACGTTTAAGACGGAAAATATGTAAAAGAGATTATGATATCACAATGATTTCATGATGGAAATACTTTTCTTGGAAAGAAACCGCCTCGGCGATTTCCTCAGGTGTCAACCGCATTTCTTCGGGGACCACCACCCATTTGTCTTCCTCATCATTAAAACGATGAATCACAGCGGCCACGCATCCCCGAAAAAAGTCCAAGGGATGCTCTACGCCGAGAACATACGCATCCTGCCATTCTCCATCACCGCCAAGAATACCCTCCACATAGCCGTAATTGACGGGATACACCATATCCGGATACCGAGGGTGCCGGCTTCCCAACGGGCGGTCTACCGTAACAGTGACAAAATCTTTCGGCACCATCTTCATGTTGTTGTATTTTCCCTTCGATATCTCACAAGTCCGATGATCGCTGAAATAACGGCCACCGTCTCATTGATCATACCCCCGATGGAGAACGTACAGGCATTATAGATAAAGATAAGGGTACACGTAAGCAGCAGGCTTTTGCGGAGATTTTGGGGACCGAAATAGCCCATAGCCAAAGTGTTGAGCATGAGGCCTACCACAAAGAAGAGAGAGTGGACGCCCTCCCACGTAATGATACCTAACACACCCATAGCAGATGCCAAAATTATCGGGACAAACTTACTTGACAATATTTTCTTATCGCTATGGTAATAGCACAGATTGCGGATGATGCCCACAATGTTCAGGAATACACCCACGGGAGCCTTTAGACAAGCGTAGTGAATACAGAACAGTACCGTTGCGCACGACAGCATGGCGAGGATGCCCCGTTTGGATTTCATTTGATAGGTAAGAAACGAAATAACAACGGCCACGATGCCGACAACTTGACCTATGATCTCTATTGTATCCATGGGAATCAGCTTCCTTTCATAGCTTCAACAGCACCCGTATTTATCTCAAATCCCGTTTTCTATAGTATACATTTTTTTATATTAAAAGTCAATAGTTTTGATTGTGTTAAAAAAATTTTAATTATCCCTTGATCATATCCTTTTCCGGTTGCGCCATAAATAGTTGACAAAACACAAAAAAAGTATTATAATAAAAGGAGATTTGATTGACGAGGTGTTTTATGCCCGAACTTTTATCCCCTGCGGGAAATTTTGAAAAACTGGAATCCGCCCTTCGTTACGGAGCTGACGCTGTCTATCTGGCAGGTCAAAGCTTTGGTATGCGTTCCCAGGCGGGTAACTTTACCGTTGAAGAGCTTTACAAAGCCGTCGAGCTGACCCATAGCCTCGGCAAAAAGATCTATCTGACCCTCAACACCATGCCGAGGACCGACGAATATCCTGACCTCTATAAATTCTTGTCTGATCTGCAAGGGTGCGCCATTGATGCCGTTATCGTCGCCGATCTGGGCGTTTTATCGGTGGTAAAAGAGATGCTACCTCATGTGGAGATTCACATTTCCACCCAAGCCAGCATCATCTCCCCTGCCGCAGCCAACGCTTACGCCGCTCTGGGTGCGAAACGCTTGGTGCTGGCACGCGAGCTTCACTTCCGTGAAATCAAGGCCATCAAGGCCGCCCTTCCTCAAGACGTGGAACTGGAGGCCTTTATCCATGGTTCTATGTGCGTATCCTATAGTGGCCGTTGCCTTCTTGCCAACATGATGAACGGTCGTGACGGCAACCGCGGCACCTGCTCTCAGCCCTGTCGTTGGCACTACACCCTCTACGAGGAGAAACGCCCCGAATTTCCCATTCCCATTGAGCAAACCGAAATTGGCACCTTCTTTATGTCCTCCCGGGATATGTGCATGATTGAGCATATCCCCGAACTGATGGAAAGCGGAATCGACTCCTTTAAAATTGAGGGGCGCATGAAGTCTGCTTACTACACCGCCGTGGTCACCAACACCTACCGCATGGCCATGGATGCCTACACCCGTGATCCCGTAAACTACAAGTTCGACCCTAACTGGATGCGTGAATTGGAAAGTGTTTCCCACCGCGAGTACGCCACGGGCTTTTATTTGGACGATCCCATGGTGGAACCTCAGCTCGTACAGGGCGGCCATTACATCGGCGAAAAAGCATATTTCGGTACCGCATTGGCATACGATACGGATGAAGCCCACGAAGAACTTCAAAATATCATGGCGCGGGGCGTGCCGCTGCAAAATGCATCGGGTCGTCTCTACCGCTTCAAAGAAAAAAACAAGATCCGCGCCGCCGACCGTGCCGAGCTACTTACCCCCGGGCAGACGGGCAAGTTCTTCTATGTTGGCGAGCTGTACGACACGAACGGCTGCATCCGCGCCAACATCCCCCATCCCCACATGACCTTTTGGGCACGTGTGCCCTACGAGGTGACTCCGGGAGATATATTGAGAATCGGGCTTTAAGGAGTACGCCAAGGGAAACTTTTTGGAAAAAGTTTCCCTTGGATCCCTTCAAAAACTTTCAAAAAAGGGAGACATTATGCTGATCATTGAACTTTTAAAATCTCTGCTGTACGGCATCGTTGAGGGTATCACCGAATGGCTTCCCGTATCCTCAACGGGGCACCTGATTCTTTTCGGTGAGCTTCTTCCCCTTCGGGTTTCGGACAGCTTCTCCGAGATGTACGATGTCGTCATTCAGTTGGGTGCGATTTTAGCTGTTATCGTCCTTTTTTTTCACAAGCTCAATCCTATCGCTCCCTCCAAAACAACGGAAGAAAAGAAGGTCACTTGGTCTCTGTGGGCCAAGGTTTGCGTGGCGGTGATTCCCTCCGCTATCATCGGGCTTGTGTTGGACGATTGGTTAGATACCCACCTGTACAACTATATTACTGTAGCCGTCACCCTCATTCTCTACGGTATTCTGTTCATTGTCATTGAAAAGCTCAAGCCATCCAGCAAGGCAACCATTCCTACCGTAGAGGGGATCAGCTACAAAACAGCTTTTTTCATGGGAGCTTTTCAAATGCTAGCTTTGATTCCCGGCACATCCCGCTCAGGCTCTACCATTTTGGGTGGTATGCTTTTGGGGCTATCCCGCAGCGCGGCGGCCGAGTTCTCTTTCTTCATGGCCATTCCCACCATGCTGGGCGCCTCCCTTCTCAAGGTCGTCAAGCTCTTTGCCGAAGGCGTGACGGTAACTTCTCTGGAATGGGGCATTTTGGCCGTGGGTTGTATCTCTGCTTTCATCGTATCCCTTTGCGCCATCAAGTTCCTCATGGACTTTGTCAAGAGGCACTCCTTTTCTGTATTCGGCGTATATCGTATCCTTCTCGGCGTGCTGGTACTGGGATATTTCTTCTTTGCAGGGAGATAAGATATGAATGAAAAACTCAATATTCCCTACCCTGTCGTGGTAGAGGGGAAATATGATAAAATCCGTCTCTCTAATATCATCCGCGCCCACATCGTCACCACCGATGGCTTTGGGGTATTCAAAGGAGAAGAAAAGCGACTGCTTTTGCGGCGTTTGGCTGAAAAATCTCCTTTGATCGTTCTCACCGACAGTGACGGCGGTGGCAAGATCATCCGCTCGCATCTGTCGGGTATGATCCCCAAGGATAAGCTCATCCAGCTCTACATTCCCCAAATTAAGGGAAAAGAAAAGCGCAAGACTACTCCTTCCGCCGCCGGTACCCTGGGAGTGGAAGGGATGGAAGATGAGCTTCTCTATCGGCTCTTTCTCCCCTACGCCCAAGGTAGCGATACTTTAACCCAAGCCCGCGAAAATCCCCTGTCCGCCGCCGATCTCATGCGTGACAAATTCACGGGTAGCGCGAACAGCCAAGTGAACCGTGACGCGCTGTGCGTCAAGATCGGTCTACCTACGGGGATGAATGCGAATGCTTTATTGGCAGCACTCAAACTACTCTACACATACGAAGAATATCTGGCTCTGGTGGGACGCTGAGCTTTACGCACACAGATATAGAAAGGAGCGTTATGGAAACATTACAAGCCTTTTGGATTTACATCAAAGATTTTAATATTTTTTCAGTCGTTCTGCGCCTTCTCTTATCCGCTTTGGCGGGGGCGGCTGTTGGCGTGGAGCGCGCCGCTCACGGCCGTGCGGCAGGATTGCGTACCCACATGACGGTGGCCTTGGGTTCCGCCATGACTGTCATGGTGGGGCTTTACGCCGTACAAACCATGGGCATGGATTCAGATCCTCTGCGCATCTCTGCACAGGTCATCAGCGGGCTCGGCTTCTTAGGCGCGGGAACTATCCTACTCCGCCGAGGCGGCTCCCAAATTCAAGGTCTGACCACCGCCGCGGGTTTATGGGCTGTGGCCACCATTGGCATTGCCATGGGTATTGGATTTTACGAAGGTGCAATCATGGCCACCTTGGCTGTGACACTCATTCTCTCCATCATTTCTCGCGTAGAATTCCGTATGAATCGCAAGCGCCAGCGGATGTCGGTATATTTGGAAATTTCCAATGTGAATGCGGTAAAAGCCACCATTGCCACCTTAAAACAGGATTATGGCGCTATCGAATGTCAAGTTACCCCTCCCCGAAGCGCTACAGCGCCTCACGTGGGCATAGAAGCGCTGATCCGTATGCCGCCCAAGGTAGATATTGAGAAAAAGCTGGAAAAACTGGGGCGCATCGAAAATGTGGTTTTTACCCTGCAAAATTTTTGATCCATTCAAGAGCAATGAGGGCTGACAGACACACTGTCAGCCCTCAAATTTTTATCTAATGGTGATGGTGGTGATGCTCCGATGAAAAAGCAACCTCCACGTGACAATGCTCCTCACGGCAATACTCCCCCTCCGTTTCAAGCTCCAACGTTGCGTGTCCTATGCCATATTTTTTTAGTTCTTTACGAACCTGATCCTTTAAATCATGAGAACATCTGTCGGCTACGATATGCATTGTGGCGTAATGGTTATGTCCGTCCATGCTCCAAACATGGATGTGATGAACACCGAGCACACCCTCAATTTTGTCAACATCCGTTTTCAGCTTTGAGATATCCATATTATGCGGTGTTTTCTCAAGAAAAAGATCAAGCACTTCCTTCATGTTCCATATGGCGCTCAGGAAAATAAAAATTGCCACGCCGATGGACATGAGAGGGTCAATTATATGAAAATCCGTAAATCTCATAACAATAGCACCGACGAGAACAATAATCCAGCCAAGCACATCCTCCAGCATATGCAGATGAACCGCCTTTTGATTGAGAGACTCCCCCCTACGAGTTAAAAATACAACCCCAAGGTTTACAAAAACACCAACGATTGCAAAAACAATCATACCGTTATAATTGATCTCGGACGGATGGATGATACGCGCCACAGCATTGCATACAACCATAACAGAACCGAACAAGAGCATCAAATTTGTTATGGCACCCCCCACAGCTGAGTATCTGGTATAACCATAGGTATAATTTTCATCGGGCTGCTTTCGGCTTTTCTTTTCAAGGAAAAATGCAGTCCCGATGGTCACCGCATCCCCCATATCGTGAACCGCATCCGTAACAATCGCAACGCTACCGCTCCAAATACCGCCGACAAACTCAAATGCAGAAAATATCAAATTGAGCGCAAAGGCGATCCATATGCTCTTTTCGGCTTTCATAGTTCCTCCGAGTTGACAAAATATTATTTTTATAGTACAATATATTTGTTACCGAATATATTGTATGACAAAAGTATACTTGAAAACGAAAATAAAATCAACATATCTTTTATGCGAATCGTTCAATACAGAACAAATCCCCGATATTGTATGGAGGAACACATGGACAGACGGCAAAGAAAGACCCGAGAAGCCATTTTTAACGCCTTTACCGAGCTTTTGTCGAAGAAGCATTATCATCAGATTACGGTTGGCGAAATCATTGAGCGAGCCGATGTTGGCAGAGCCACCTTCTACGCACATTTTGAAACAAAGGACTTTTTGCTCAAGGAGCTTTGCGAGGAACTGTTTTGCCATATATTTGACGCCGCTGAAACGGGCGGTGAAAAGCATCGACATATTTTTAATTGTGATGCGCCTTCATCCGTTATACTGCATTTGTTCCAGCACCTGCAAAAGAATGATCATCATATATTAGCTCTGTTGGTTTGCGAAAATAACGAGCTGTTTTTGAGGTATTTTAAAGAAAACCTAAAAAGCCTGATACAAAAGCAACCTCAACTCTTTGGATGTAAAAAAAGCGAAAAAATACCCGATGATTATTGGACCAACCACATTTCCGCAACCTTTGTGGAAACCGTCATATGGTGGATCGATGGTGGAATGAAGGAAAGTCCTGAAACACTTTCAGAGTATATTCTTGCGGTCATATAATCCGACAAAGGTCTGATACAATATGAAAAGAGAAACGGCATAACACCGAAATGTTATGCCGTTTCTAATTGAGGCTCGCCCTTGGGTTAATCCATTGGATTGCAATCCCCAAGGGTATTCTTATTGCTTTGCCTCTGTCACAGGCAAGGTTTTCTGCCAATTCACAATCTTGAAGATATGAGCACCGTCGCCGTGGGCAGAAGAAATGTAAATATCATTCCCTACAATGCTGAGGTTTTCGGGCTCGCCCGAGATATTCAGCTGAACATAAGTGATGAAATTTCCGTCCCAATCGTAAACGGTGAGACAATTTTGGTTGTAGAGGACGAAATAGATGTACTTGTCATCACAGGTCACGCCTTGGGTGGTATAGCCCTTGGACAAGGAGGTAGGCTGATAGACTGTTTCGCTGACGAATTGGAAATCAGCGTCCAGGAAACGGAAGGTCTGACCTCCCGCCACGCCAATGATGTATTGATCCCGCACCTCGTTGTAGTCCAGGCTGAAGATCTTACAGCCAAGGGTGACGGTGTCCACCACTTCAAAGGTATCGGGGTCGATGATGGACACCTTCTTGCGATTAGGATTATTATGTACCGCGACGAAAATGTTTCTCTTGGGATTATATGTCAGGTCGTTGGCGTGGTTTAACCCCAGATCCTCGCTGGTCTTGACCACCTCGCCCGTGGTAAGATCATATTTCACCAACTTGACGATATTGTTTTTCTCGTCGCTGGCGGTGTCCTTCTTGATAAAAAGCTGGTAATAGTAGGTGCCGTCGGTCCAGCCACCCTGCTTAGTGGTACATTGGCTGTCGGGATGAGGCACGCAACCGATTTGCTCCACGTCAGCCGTCCAGTAGTCGGAGGAAGCCAGGTCGTCCTTTATGTTGATCATCGTCTGTCCAAAGGAACCCAAGGACACTGCATCAAAGTCTATGACCTTGATAGAAGCCAACGTCAAAACGCCTTCACGGATAACAAATCCCATATCCGAGTCTCTTTCAGCAGAGATCAGGGTCTCTGTGAGCTTGCCCGCAGAGCCATCTGCCAGGCGGACATAGGCAGTAGAAGCACAAAGCGCAGCCGAGGTGCTTCCATAGACGCCCTTACCCAGCAGTGCCACCGTAGCCATCAGTTGATCGTCCACCATGAAGTAGAGCTTATCTCCGCTATCAGCCACGGTCAGAATCGTGCCCTCCGCGGGAAGTGTATAACGATGAGCACCGTTCACAGTATCTAACAGCAGTTCAAATTGGCCACCTGACACCTTGGCCCACACGCCCGTTTGACCGGTATAACGAACGACCGCATAAGCATCGCCGTCAGCCTGCTTCATGTCGGCTACTAAGGCATAAGAGCCCTTCACCGGCTTCATAAACCCTCCGGTACCTTCCAGAACATACATCCCATCTTTGACACGGTTGGTAGCATTTTCGACATCAATAGACTCAAAATACGTTCCCAAATCACTATTTTCAAAGGAAGTGCCATCAGTTTGAGTTGTCACGTCAGACATAAAGGTATTTTCATTCTTCACCTTTGGGCTGACCAGATCATCATACATCTCTGCCTGCTCTGGCGTTTCAAAGAAAGCGATATACTGCACATCAATAGAGCGCCCTGCAGAACCGTCGGCGAAAAAGTCAAAGCGCATATAGCGAGCGCCGCGCGGAGTAAGGGCTGTCACCCCATTGAGATCAACCAAAAGCAGATGCCACTCACCGTCAGGAATATACGAGTACGCCACATGGTCACCGTTACCCGTCCACGTACCGCTCGAGCCAATAAACAACTCGCCCTGATGATCATCCACCGTACGATACTTGATCGCCACCAATTTGGTAGTGGTCGCTTCGCGAGTTCCCGGCTTGATAGCAGCCACATACGGGTCTCCGCCACTACAGACCAGCGTTGCATAGTGATCTGTCACATATGCTTCCGCAATCTGCTGATTATAGTTGGTATTTGAGGGTGTATTGGCATGCTTCACCAAGGTTTCAGGATCAATAAGGTATGCCGGCTTGCAAAGCTCCATGGGATCTTGTGTTACAGCTTCGGTAAGCGTTTCGGTGGGCATCTCAGTAAGTATTTCGGTGAGTGCCTCGGTGGGGATATCCACCGGATTTGTTACTTCTGCAGTCATTTTTTCAGTAGGTGCATCCGTTGTAACGGGTGGGGGAGTTTCACCACCGCAAGCAGCAGCAGTCAAGACTGTCAGGGCACACAAGGCACCCACGATCCAAACTTTTTTCATTTTTATCTCCACATTAAAGCGCCTTCAGAACACCGGCCAAACGGGAGGCAATGATGACGTGTCCTGCATCATTGGGATGAAGCCCGTCGGGGCAAAGGGCATTTCTTTGGGATTCGATTTCGGGGTGGAAACCGGCATTGGCGTAAAGATCGCAAATAGGCAGTCCATAATAGCCGGCTACTTCACGAATGATCTCCACATAAGTACGGAGGGTCACGGTTTCTCGGGCCATACCGTCAGCTGTCATACGCACCTGGGGCACGTCCTCATACCAACGATGAAGCGGAGTTACCACCACAATCGGAATGGTGGGATATTTGTCAATGAGCTTTCTGTAGAGATGATGGCAAGCACCGTAGAAGGTATCGGGGGTACGATCTGCGGGAGAGCCCATGACCACCTCGCCGTGGCCAAAGTCATTGGTACCGCCAAAGACCACAATGACATCGGCCTCGGGTGCCATGGCATCCACACGAGATGCAAAATGCCAGTTAAATTCGGGAATCTCCAGAGGGGTGCGGCGGTCAGCCAGGCAAGTACCGCCAATGCCATAATTGTTAGCTTCCTTGAGGCCGAACTGCTCCTTCAGAAGAGCATGATAGATCTTGGAAGGGTCGCTTGTACCATGACCTTGGGTAATGCTATCGCCCAAAAAATGAATGATTTTTCCTTGTAGTTCCATATTTTTATTCCTTTCTTTTGAAAACAGCACCGCCCTACGGGGCGGTGCTGTCATGATGACAGATGAATTATGAGCCGAGCTCCGCAAGTTTATCGTTATACTTGACAAGATTTCTCTCCATAGATCTCGACCATGACTTGGTGGAGGAAGAGATGGTGTTCTTGCTACCGCTGAGCAAAGGACGAAGTTGGTCACGGATAACCAACGAAGTCACGATATTACCGCAAGTGCTGGAGAAGTCAAAGGACAGAGTGCCAAAAATGGTATCCAAAATCTCCTGAGACTGAGGATCCTGCATATAGCGC
Source organism: Oscillospiraceae bacterium (assembly GCA_015064015.1). GTDB lineage: Bacteria > Bacillota > Clostridia > Oscillospirales > CAG-272 > CAMEON01. The sequence goes on from SVTB01000052.1 coordinate 12,426, forward strand.
TCAGACAGCGTGGTCTCATAGTAAGCAGGGCGAACCAACTGATGGCTGTAATATCCTATGGCTTCCAGCGCCGCACTGCACATATCAATACGGTTATCCTTCACACCCGCAGAAATACCGAAGCCGGTTACCTGATCCTGCACATAAGAATGATAGTTTGGCTGAGTTTTGTTAAACTTAGGCATAGGAGCAATGCCGTAAGACAGAGCGCCCACTTCATTGTAGTTGGTTTCCATATTATAGAACAGAATGGTGGCCATCATAGCTCTCTCAGAAGCAAACTTCTCGATGATGTAGGGCTTGCCGACATCATCATAGCTCTGAGATTTATAAACATAGGTGCTCTCATTATTGTAAATGAGCTGAATCTTGTCGCACAAATCACTCAAAGGGCCTACAGCATCAGCATTGTACAGAAGGTCACGGGTTTCATCATCCTTGATGATCATATGGATATCAGATGCAACCATGTAAGGGTCAACGCTGATGGTGTCGCCCGTCACAAATGCGTGGAAGTCTTCCTCATCATTTTTGGAGTCGCCGTTTTTGTCCATATAAAGATTTTGAATGATCTCGAATTGGTAATCCAGCGTCCAATCGCCGTTGCGCACGGTATCATACAAGTCGGGTAATTTATATTCGGTGAACATCTGCTTATTATAAATGGTCAGATACATATAACGGAAAATGGAAATAGCAGCAGCACCGGTTACAAGAAACTGCTTGTTATCTGCAGTAAAAGTAACCATATCATTGTAACCTTGGGTCCAATAGTGCTTGGTGGTATCCACGTACTCGGTCTGGTTCAGGTCTTTGTAGCAACCTTCGATAACGGGAATGATGGCCTTATAGGTACCGTCAGCCACCAGGTCATAGTCACCGGTATTGCTCTGGTAGTCCATCTTCAGATCATTGGCAACCGTGTCGGTATCATTGGGAATCATGTTCAACTTAACCCCCAACTGTTCTTCTACGGTAACATTTCTCTCATAAACAGCAGAGCCAATGGCGCCCGCCTTGACGCCACCCTCACTCACCAGCTCGTCTTCACGGCCAGGGCGGTTAGCGAACAGGAAATTGATTTCCTCATCACCAAAGTCAAGATCCTCGGGAAGATCGCAGATATAGTTGGTATTGTCGGTATCTTCTTCACTTTCCACAACACCGTTTCCGCTTTCAGAAGGGCTCTTGGTTGCGTTTTCGCCGGTTTTGTCATTTTGCCCGTGCTCGTCACTTGGAGTTCCGCATGCGGCCGTGGCTACCACAGACAGGCACATCAAAACCGCCAAAAGCAGGCATAGAAATCTTTTCATAACTCTCTCCTTTATGATTTGGTCAGATATAGGAGACACACGCCCTCTATTATCCTGCTTATATTTTACAGCGAACAGGCGAATTTGTCAAGAGTTTTTTGTTTGTTCCCTCTATTTTGTACACGTTGCACAGATATCTTCTAGACATATCAGTCATTTAGCTAATGGCCTGAATAGAAGCCCAAAGCCCATGCCGCATTTGCGGCATGGGCTTTGAGATATCATTATGAGATATAAGCGTTGGTTGACATCGGGCTTATCACATAGGAAAGACATAGCCCTTCCTTACGCATTCAGCACATTTGTCAATCTTCTTTTTTACGAATAACGATCGCGGCACCCAGGATGCCGAGGAACATGATACCCATGCCTCCGACGATCGTTGCAGAGCAGCCTGTAGGCGCAATGACTTCTTGAGGCGTCAAAACAGTTTTGCAAGCGGAGCAGTGCGAGCCTTCGGTCAAGCCGGGTTCCTTCTTGGTGGGGCTGACCGCAGGATCAACAACAACCGTATGTCCAAGTGCGGGCACACTTTCAGGCGCAGTCAAAACAGCCTTACAAACGTCACAATGCGAACCTTCCGTCATTCCCGTCTCGGTACAAGTCGCGGGAATAGCAGGATCGGTGACAACGGTATGACCTACGGCAGGTGTCAGCTCAGCGTTACATACGGTACAGGTCTGTGCCTCTGTGCAGGTAGCCTCAGCACCGGGCGTGTGACCCTTAGCGGCCTTCTCTGCATAGGTAGTGTAGTCGCAACGAGAGCAGGTCTCATAAGCA
>SVTB01000053.1 GCA_015064015.1 Oscillospiraceae bacterium
GCGGCGTGCGTCGCGATGGGAGTTGGGTTCTGAGGGAGAACCGTAGGTTCTATCCCTCAGCGGCGCCTCTTTTGTAACTTTTCTCTCGACGAGGAGAGAAAAGTTAGTAAGTTAAACAACAATTTATTTTTCTTCCAACTCCACCATCACGCCAAAATGATCCGACACCACTGCCTCCCGTTCACCGTTAAAAATCACCTTGGAAGATAAGACACGGCAAGGAAAATGACAAAGAATATGATCCACCCGGGCCCCCTCGGCCGGAAGATTTCGATGTGTCCATCCCGCGATTCTTCCGCTGACCGTAATACCGCTATCTTTTTTTCCTGCTAAAAGAAAGGTGTCCAACCATCCGTCTTTTCTCATAAGATCGTATCCTTCGCCCCGCATCTCGGCGGGGCTGTTAAAGTCCCCCATGAGAAACGCCTGCCCCTTGGATTGCATATGCTCACTGACCTTCCTCCATTGTGTGGTAAAGGGTTCATCCGGATCATCCCACCACCCCAAATGAACGCTGTAAAACAACAGCTCTCCTACCCGAATGCCCAAGAGTCTGCGGGTTTTCCAGTTGTTATAGTCATGGCTTTTGCTTATATATAAATGCTCAATATCAAGAATAGGCGCACGGGAAAACAGGGCTACGCCCTCATCGTAAATCCCGTATCCCCGTTTGACGGGGAGCCACGTCCAGTGATAGTATATTCCTTGTGCCCATAGACCTCGGGCTATCGCAAGAGCGTGGTTTCCGTCTCGGAGCACAACTCCGGGAAAGCAGGGGATATATCCCATCTGTTCTTCGGGAATCACGACCCCGTGATCCTGCCGTTGATTGACTTCCTGAAGCGCCATAACATCGGGTGTCTCATGAGTGACGGCTGTGATAAAAGTTTCCAGCTTGGATTTGTAGTTGTCCTCCGCTAAGCTGTGGGTGTTCAGGGTGAGCAGCTTCATAAAATATCGTTGATGTCAGATTTGAGCACATCGGCCTTGGGACCGTATACCACCTGCACACCTTCTCCTTTCTTGAGAAGACTGATGGCGCCCTCGCGCTTCCAAGCATCTTCGTCCGCCACCTTGCGAGAATCTTTAACGCTGACGCGTAAACGGGTCATACAGGCATCTACCAGAAGGATGTTTTCCCGTCCGCCCAAAAGGGAGATAATACGCTCGGCTTGACTGTCACGGTTGTCTGAAGCGGATACCACAGGACGGTTTTCGGTCGTGTCTCCATCGGAGTTGTCTTTCATATAGTTACCCAAACGGCCGGGAGTGGCGTAACGGAATTTCCCGATCATGAAATAAGACACGAAATAGCCGATAATGAAGAAAGCTCCGCAGCTCAGGATAAAATTCAGAATATCCATACCCAACCCTGCATTGAGGGACATAGGGACACGGGTCAGAAATTCCACGTTGCCGAAGGAATGGAGGCGCAGGTTGATGACACCCGACAAGGCAAAGGCAAGACCCTGCAATACGGCGTACACGATATACAGGGGCAGGGCACAGAACATGAACATAAACTCCAAAGGCTCGGTAACGCCCGTGAGAAATACAGCCAAGGCGGCAGAGAAGAACATGGAACGATAGGCGCGACGCTTGTCTTTGTCCACCCGACGGAACATGGCAAGACCGACACCCAAGAGAAGACCCGAGGAGCCGATCATCTGGCCCACCTTGAAGCGAGCCGGGGTGACGGATGTTAGAAGTGCTTGATAGGCCGCTGTGTCTCCTGCGTTTTTGAGATTGATGAGGTCGGTGATCCAGGCCAGCCACAGGGGATCCTGCCCGTAAACCACCGTGCCTGCCGAAGCGCCCGTGAGGATCTCGTAAGTGCCGCCGAAGGAAGTGTAGTTCATGGGGATGGTCAGCATATGGTGCAGGCCGAAGGGCAAGAGTAATCTTTCCAGCGTGCCGTAAATGAAGGGTGCCAGAACGGGGGCGGTATCGGCAGAATTAGCGATCCAGATACCGAAATTGTTAATCCCCGTTTGCACCAGTGGCCAAACTGCTGCCAGAATCAGGGAAAGAATGACTGACCATCCGATGACCACCAAAGGTACGAAACGCTTACCGTTAAAGAAGGAGAGAGCATCGGGAAGGCCTCGGAAATTATAGAATTTATTATAGATGATGCCTCCGAGAAAGCCCGAAATGATACCTACGAATACGCCCATGTTGAGGGCGGGAGATCCCAATACGGAGGTAAAATAATTGGATACGAGCATTTCCTGACCAAACAGGGAGTAGGTGACAGCCGTGGGGTCGGATAGCATGGCCGAGGTGACGCCGAATACGGCACCCGTGATATTGTTGATCAAAATAAAAGATAAAAGTGCGGCAAAGGCACCGCCTGCCCGCTCCTTAGCCCATGAGCCACCGATGGCCACGGCGAAGAGAATGTGAAGATTGCCAATGATGGCCCAACCGATATTTTCCAGAACACTGCCCACGGTGAGCGTAAACTGCATATCTCCGCCTACCATGGCGATCAGTTTGCCAATGCTGATCATGAGTCCGGCCGCCGGCATGACGGCGATAACGGTCATGAGCACCTTGCCCAACTTCTGCAGAAAATCAAAATTCACACCCTTTCGGGGCTTTTTTTCTTTTTGGAGTTTCCCCTCGGAGGGATGATCCGACGTGTGAGCCTCCGTCAGGATGATCAGGGGCTCTCCCGCCGTGATCTCCCCCTCTTCAAAGGATAACGCCGCTCCGTTGCCATAAGCGGTTACGATCACAGGCGTGGTAGGATCAATGCCCTTAGATTTAAGCAGGGAAAGATCAACCTCTGCGATAAGGTCGCCCTGATGGACAGTATCGCCCACTCGAACATGGGGAATAAATCCCTCCCCCTTAAGTGTTACGGAATCCAAGCCGATATGCACTAGTACCTCAGTACCGTCTTCGGCAGTAATGCCGTAGGCGTGCTTGGTATCAGCGATGGAGGAAATTCGGCCATCAATCGGGCTCACCAGCTTTCCGTCTGTGGGCAGAATCGCGCAGCCATCTCCCAGCACGCGAGTTGAGAATACCTCGTCGGAGACACGGTCAAGGGATAAAACCTTGCCGGACAGTGGGGCGCAAAGGGTGTGTTTTTGTTGAGAATGCTCCATATTTTTTCAGTACCTCAAAGGAGGCGTCCTTTCGGCGTGATGACCGCATCGCTGCGGTCTTTTTGTGTATTATGATGCCCCAAAATCTGTGAGATATTCTCCGGCGCTGTGATATACTCCGATAAACCTCCATTAAAATTTTCCGGCCATGTTTTATGACAAACGAAAATTATTAAAATTCATGAAATATCCTGTAAAATCATTGACAATGCTTCATGAGGGTAGTATGATGAAAATACGAAAAAACCTAAAGAAAGGAAAAAGAACGATGCAACTGTGGACAGTTCCTCACGCCAAAACTCAGATCATCGCGATAGCTTTGATGCTGGTCATCACCGTCCTTTTGAAGCTCCTTCTTGGGAAAAAAGAATGGAGGTTCCGGATGATCCCCATTCAAGTGATTACTGTCAGCCTGCTTTTGCTGGAAGTTGTTAAGCAAGCTCTTTCCTTCGCGCGAGGGTATGATCTTTATCATATCCCCTTCCATTTTTGCTCTATCTTTATTTTTATTATGCCGGTTATGTCCTTTTACAGGGGGAAACATAAAAATCTTGTGGGGGGCGTAACGGCGGCCTTGTGCGCCTCGGTGTTTCTGCTGATGGTGATTTATCCTAATCTTATATTCAGTGAGGGAGATGCCGCAAACGTTTTCGGAGGATATTTTGCTTTCCACACCGTCGTGTTTCACAATTTGGTCATGCTGTCGTTCTTGCTCATTACCGCTCTCCGTCTGCATGAGCCTGCGCCTGCCTTTGAAGTAAGAGCTACCATGCTGTTTATGACGGGATTCTGCATTGTTGCGGGGGGTATGTCTCAGATCCTTCGCACCAATTACGCTAATATGTACTCCTGTAACGTCCCCGTGATCGAAGATTTTCGCTTGCATATGCAAGGAGTTATAGGGAACGTTCCTACCCAGATCCTGTATGTGTTGGCAGTCTCGGCCGCACATATTCTTTTCACTCTTTTGTCTTACGGTTTTTATCGTCTTGTCAGATATCTGCAGAACCGATGGTCGAAGCCCCAAAAAATATAAATCCATCTCCCAAATCAATGAAAATAAATCGCAATCCTTGAAATTTCGCTTTCGGGGTTGCGATTTTTGAATTTGTATGGTATAATGAAGATGATGGTGAGCAACCGCAAAATTGTTCTCGCATCATCATGAAAATATCAGAAACATATCAACTTCCATACACCCGGAGCGTGTATGATATAGTATACAGACTTATGTATCGGAGGATTTGCTGTGATTGAAGTAAAACAAGTGACAAAACGAGCGCCCCATAGCAAGGCGTACATTCTGAACAGCGTGGACTGTAAGGTGCGCAACCGAAAGATCTACGCTCTTTTGGGGCCTGTAGGTGCGGGCAAATCCACCCTTATGGGTATCATGGCGGGTGCATGGGCGCCTACTCAAGGGCAGGTGCTTATCAACGGCTATGATGTCAACCGTCAGCCCAAGGAAGCCAAGGCGCAGATCGGCTATCTGCCTGAGCAGGTGCCTTTGTTTTTGGATATGACACCTTATGAATATCTATCCTTCGTGGCCTCTGCCAAGGGAGTCAAGGGTGAACTTCTTCACGCACAGGTGAAGGAGGCGCTGGCCGTAACAGGACTTGTGACCCGTGAAGATTATCTGATACGCAAGCTGTCTCCGTCGGGGCGCAAGTGCTTGGGGATTGCACAAGCACTTTTGGGAAGTCCCGACACGTTGCTTTTGGACGAGCCCTTTGAAGGGATGAATGCCCATTGCAGAAATGAGATGCGAGAGTTGATCCACCGCTTGGGGCAGACCCGAACCGTGGTGATCTCGAGTCACCTTTTGAGCGATGTGGAAGGGTTGTGTGAGCACATTTTACTCATGTCCGAGGGACGTGTGGTGGCCGATGATACCCCTGAGGCTTTGGCGCAAAGTGAGATTTCCTTTGAAAAAGTTCTGGGCGCTGCGCCCCCGCAGGATGAGGTGCTTACGGCGGCTTTTGAGAATGAGCCTGAGGACGAAGAAGATGCCGCTCTGCCCGAGGGCCAAGAAAGAGAGGAGACGTGACATGGGTGCGGTGTATAAAAGAGAGCTTAAATCCTTGATGACGGACATCTATGGCTTCCTGTTGGCCGCCGTGGTGCTTTTGGGTGTTGGTATGACCATGTATAAGATCAACTTATATTATGGCTTTGCGGATGCTTCCTATAACCAAATGGGATGGGGAGAGTATGCCCTTTGTCTCATGATCCCCCTCGTTTGCATGAAGAGTGTCACAGGAGACAGAAAGCAGGGAACAGATGTGCTATACCGCACGCTTCCTTTGTCAACGACAGTAGTGGTGTTGGGTAAGTTCTTCGCCCTTCTAACGGTGTTGGCACTTCCCATCGCTGTCATGTCGCTGTATCCTCTGCTTCTTAGTGCTTTCGGAGAGGTGAATTTCCTTTCCGCCTACTCTGCTATCCTTCTGTATTTCTTCTTGGGTGCGGCGCTGATTGCTTTGTGTATGTTCCTGTCCTCCTTGACTCGGCACATGATTCTTTCTGCAATCGTGGGGATCGCGGTTTGTGTCCTTGTCATGTTTGCACCTTCACTTTTGTTATATCTGCCTTTTACGCCTGTGATTTCTCTCGTGGGCTTTGCTGTATTGGCAGCGCTTATCGCGGTGGCGGCTTGGCTTTTCACCAAAAATATACCCGCTACGGTCATAACTGCCATGATCCTGTTTATACCTTTGGGTACCTTGTATGTTCTGGATGCGGTGCTTCAGTGGCAGCTGTTTGAAGGGCTTTTATATTTAGTTGCATCTTATGTATCCCCCTTCCAACAGTTTCAGAATTCTGTTTCGGATGGGATTTTTGATCTGTTTTCTGTAACCGTAATGGTATCCTTTGCCGTCTTTTTCCTGTTCCTAACCGTTCGGTCTATGAACAGACGCCGTTTGTCCTGAAAGGAGGAGCTATGAGACAATTCAATCAAACGTCCCCAATGGCCCCTCGCCTGTGGGACAGACCTGCTTTTGCATTAGCGGCTGTGGCCGTTGTGTTGGCGTTACTTATTGGTGTATGCGCGCTTGTATATCTATTGCCTCCGGAGGCAACACTCTTTGACGTGGTTCGAAACCCTGCTTCGGATATTTCTGATACTTCGCTGAATTATGTTTCAAACTTATCTGAGGATGTCACCATATATTGGTTATGTGAGGGTACGCCTACCGACAGTGTGTTTAGTAGCTTCCTCATGGAATATGCCGATGCCGGTAACCGTGTTTCTATCAAGTTGATTGACACCCTGTTGTTACCCGAATTTGCGGCAGAGTATACTTCCCAAAAGCTATCGGATTCCAGCCTTATAGTGGAAAGCGCCCGCCGTTACTATGTGATCGACATGGCAGATATGTTCTACTATGTCAATGAGTATATCAATTATTTGGCCGGAGGTACCACGTATCAGATGTCGGCGTCGGAATACGAAAGCTGGAGTTCCCTCTACGGCGAATATATGGCCCAATCCGCAACCTATAAATATTTCCGCGGTGAAGCGCTTTTGACATCCGCTTTGGATTATGTGACCGCCGAGGTGATTCCTCACGCATATCTTCTCAAGCCACACGGGAATCGTGCCATGTCGGATACCCTCAAGCAAAAAATGACCATGGCGGGCATCTCTTTGGAAATTCTGGATCTGGAAGCTCGGGATGCTGTTCCCGAGGATGCTTCCTGCATCATTTTGTTTTCTCCCGAAGAAGATCTGACCGCACATGAAGCCGCTTTGCTGAAAGCCCATATCCAAAAGGGAGGGTCTTTCTTGCTGGTGGCAGGCCCCGACACCTGCGAGTTCACTCATTTGGCCTCGGTGTGTGCCTTGTTTGGCATGAAATCTTCCGGTGGTGTTGTGGTGGACAGCAATAAAAACAATTATTACGGAGACACCCATCAACTGATTCCCCTGATCAACAGCCAGCACGCGGCCATGTATTATCTCAGCTCTCAAAGCTGTCGCGCGTATATGCCCAACTCCATGGGAATCATGATTTCCGACAAACTGCCTGACCGCGTATCTGTATCCCCCATGCTGGGCACCAGCGACAGCGGCTATAGAGCGTCCAAGGACAGCGCTAAAACGCCGCTTTGCAAGCCTTCGGCACAGTATGTGGCGGTGAGTGCCACCCTTCAAACAACAACGGAGAACGGCACGGCAGACAATGCGTATTTTGCATGGTTTGCCTCTGATGATGCCTTTGAAGATGAAAACAGCCGCGTCGTGGAATACGGCAACTATTATTATTTGGCTATGACCGCCTCATGGATGACGGCCGATGAGAATTTTTCCTCCAAATACCAAACCTTGGCTGCGGTAGATTTGACAACACCTATGCTGGAAAATGTAACCGACGGTACAGCTACGATCATCGGTATCGTGACGGTCATCCTGCTTCCCGCAAGCCTTGCGGTTATCGGAACCATGATTTATGTGAGACGCCGCCGCCGTTGATCCTTGCCCTTTGCTCGCCAATCTGTTCTGCACGTTCTGCTCAGCGCATACAATCCAAGTACTGCAGAAGGAATAACGCCTATTTGATTTGTATGTGTGCCTGAAAGATAACTTTCGGGGAACACGCCTTGCGTTTTAGCCTGGGAGGGGCTGTTTATTATGAACATTGCTTTCTTGTTGAAGCCGAAAAGCCGGGTGGCGTATCTTGTGGAGGGGAGCAGCTTTCGCCAAGGACTGGAAAAGCTGCGCCGCTACGGATATACGGCCATCCCTGTGATTTCAAAAGATGGACGATATTTGGGATGTATCAGCGAAGGAGATTTTCTTTGGAACATTATGAGTATGGGCAGTATGGAAACGCACGCCTTGGAGCAAGCACGGATCGATGATATTATTTCTGAAGACCGTATGCCTCCTGTACGCATCACGGCAGATGCGGAAGCGTTGGTCTCACGTGCATTGGAGCAAAATTTTGTGCCCGTGGTGGACGATAGAGATATGTTCATGGGGATCATTACACGCCGAGCCATCCTGTGCTATTGTATGGAACAAGGATTGCTGCCCGGAAATAACCAAGTGTTTTCTCTTGAAAAGGAGGCATAATGGGCCATCTTGACAAATGACGCAGAGTGTGGTATAATACAAAAAAAGGATATGAAGGTATAGGCTTGCAATAAGGGCAAGCGTTTCTACCAACCGCCATAAATGGTTGTCTACCGGTTCGCAGAACTTGTGGGCAACCTTTTCTTTTTTGGGGGTGGCGCATCCTATTTGAGGGTTCTGCATATCCTGATAGATAAAACCACCTGTGAAAGGAGACGCATATGAAACTTACGATCAACGGATGTTCCGTAACATTGATTCCGGGACAATCCTTGTTGGATATCATTCAAAAGATGAAGCTTGTGACAGAGGATTTGTCTACGAATCCGCTCGCTGCTAAAATCGCGGGCGACGTATTCACACTTAACTATATCCCTCTGCGGGAAAAAGATGCTACCCCGGTGAGGGAATCTAAACGAAAGGCCATGGCCGCATCAGGCGGCTGTGTGCGATTGCTCACGTACCGCGACCCTGCCGGACGTGAGGTTTATGATCGAACTGCGAGATTTGCATTGTTTTTAGCCCTAAGGCAGTTGTGGCCTCATGCGCGGGCGGTGATGAATTTTACGTTGGGCCAGGGGCTTCACGTCAAGGTTACAGGAGCAGAGGACTTTTCCGCCGAGGTTCTCAAGAGCCGTTTGATGGAATTAGTGAAGGAAGATATTCCTCTGATCCGCCGCCGCATTTCCACCGAGGATGCAATACGGTACTATCTAAAAAATCATCAAAATGATAAGGCAAGACTACTCAAATATCGTCCTGTGCCTACTTTTGACGTGTATGAGTACGACGGCTTTGCGGACTATTACTATGGAGAAATGGCACCCTCCACGGGCTATCTCAAGGTGTGGGATATCCTTCCGGCCGAAGATGGCTTTGTTTTCGTTTACCCCAATCCTCACGATCCCGACAGAGTGGCCACCTATCGGCATATGCCCAACTATTATCAGGTATACCGTGAGGGAAAACAATGGGGCGAGCTTATGCAATGTGAGACGGTAGCGGATCTCAACGAGCTGGTGGACACGGGGAAAATCAGAGAACTGATTCGCGTCAACGAAGCGCTTCACGAAAAGCGCTACGGACAGGTCGCTGACATGATTTGCAGGCAGGGGGCTAAAGCGGTGATGTTGGCGGGACCCAGCTCCTCGGGAAAAACGACCTCCGCTAACCGTTTGGCCGTGCAGCTTAAGATTCACGGCAAGCATCCCATTCTTATGAGTCTGGATGATTATTATAAAAATCGTGACGAAATTCCCGTCGGTTCTGATGGCAAGGTGGATTTGGAGCACATCAATACGATTGATACCGAATTGTTTGGGACGCATCTATCTGCCCTGCTCCGTGGAGAGGAAGTGGAGATTCCCACATTTTGCTTCAAGACCGGAAAGAGAGAGTGGGCGGGTCACCGAATGAGGCTTACGGAGGAATCTGTGATCATCATAGAAGGGCTTCATGCGCTCAATCCCAAAATTCTCCCTGAGGGACTTCCGGCGCACATGATCTTCAGGCTTTTTGTGAGCCCTTTGCTTCCCTTGAATTTGGACGATCATAACCGTGTTCCCACGGGATACCTGCGTCTGCTTCGACGCATCGTGCGAGACTTTGAAACCAGAAATTCCTCCGTGCAAAGAACCATGGATATGTGGGATTCTGTCCGACGAGGGGAAGAGAAGTGGATCTATCCTTTCCGCGAAACGGCGGACGTGATCTTCAACAGCGCTACCTTGTATGAGCTGGCGGTGCTGAAAAAGCATATTTTCCCGCTTTTGACGGCGGTACAGCCTCACGAGGAATGCTACGATGAGGTAAGGGGCATTGTCAAAATCTTGAATTTCGTGCATGAAGCCGACGTGGATGATGAGATTCCGCCTACCAGCTTGGTGCGTGAATTCATCGGGGGCAACAGCTTTTATAAAACGGATATTCATTGATTTTCCTTGAGGGAAGAGGCTTGAAATCAGGCCTCTTCCTAAAAAATTCAAAAAATCTCATCAAAACCCTCGAAAAAATTTCAAAAAGCTATTGCAATTCAAAAATGTTTGTGCTATAATATATAGGCTTTTGTACCCCATGTCCAAGAACATGAGAAAATTAAGAGTGAGGTAAATGAAAATGAAGAACGGTATCCATCCCAATTATGTTGAGTGCACCATCAAGTGTGCCTGCGGCGAAACTGTCGTTTCTCGTTCTACCAAGGGTAGCGAGATGCGCGTTGAAATTTGCTCCAAGTGCCACCCCTTCTACACCGGCAAGCAGAAGTTTGTCGACGTTGGCGGTCGCGTGGATAAGTTCAAGAAGAGACTGGCCGGTATCAAGCAGTAATCTTTCTTGGAGCCTGTGGGATGTTTATGCTTCCACGGGAGCAATATGTCAACCGATAAAAGGACAGGTGTGCTGTGTGCGGCCTGTCCTTTTGCTTTTAAGAAAGGAAATCATATGTCCGAAAATAAAAACACCATCATATCCAAAGGAGAAAATGATTCTCCTATCAAAGCAGTTCTTGTGGGCGTGGTTGCCCGTGAGGAGCGTACCGCCGCTGACAGCATTGAAGAGGCAGAAAAGTCTTTGGACGAGCTGGAACGCCTTTTGGAAACAGCGGGCGGCGAGACTTTCGCGCGCATGATCCAAAAGACGACCCCCGATCCCCGTACCCTCATCGGTTCGGGCAAGGTAAAGGAGTTGGCTGACCTCTGCCACAACAATGATATTCGTCTCGTGGTCTTTGACTGCGACCTTTCCCCCGTGCAGATCCGTAATTTGGAGGATGATATCGGAGGGGATGATCTCCGTGTTATCGACCGTTCCATCCTGATTCTGGACATCTTTGCCCTCCATGCCGTTACCGCCGAGGGCAAACTTCAGGTGGAACTGGCGCAGTTGCAGTATACGGCGCCCCGTCTCACGGGTCACGGTATTGAGATGTCCCGTCTCGGCGGCGGTATCGGTACGCGAGGCCCCGGTGAGTCCAAGCTGGAAAGCGACCGCCGTCACATGAAGCGTCGCATTGATGCCCTGAAGGCCGAGTTGGAGGTAGTGGAGAAGAACCGCCGCACCATGCGCGCATCCCGTGACAAGAGCGGTGTGCCCAAGATCGCCATTGTGGGCTATACCAACGCGGGTAAATCCACCCTCTTGAATACTCTTACGGGCGCGGGGATTTTAGCTGAGGACAAGCTCTTTGCCACTCTCGATCCCACTACCCGGAAATTTATCCTGCCAAGTGGTGAGTCCGTCTTGCTGACCGACACCGTCGGCTTTATCAAAAAGCTACCTCATCACCTAGTCAACGCCTTCCGCTCCACTTTAGAGGAAGCCGTTTACGCCGATATTATCTTGCTATTGCTGGATGCCTCCGATCCCGAGTGCGCCTCCCAGTTGGAAGTCACCGAGCAACTTTTGGACGAGTTGGGTGCGGGCGGCAAGCCTACCCTGTACGTGTTCAACAAGTGTGATCGCGCCTTTGGCGATGCCATCAATCTCATGGATGTGACCGCCAATAAAGTCAGCGGCCGTGACGGCCAAAAGCGAGCCGTGTGCATCTCGGCCTTGACAGGACAGGGATGCGACGAGCTAGCCGAGGCCATTCAGGATATCATCCGTCGAGGCAAGCGCACCGTGACCTTTGTTATCCCTAACGCCGAGCAGGGGGCGCTGTCCCGCCTGTATTCCGAAAAGGCCGCCGTGGAGTCGGTGGACTACGGCTATGACGCCGTCACCGTGGTGGCCACCGTGGATGACCGCGTGTATGGGCTCATGAAGAAGTATGATCCCAACGCCAAGACCGTGAGGGAAGAGGATACTTGGTAATTTGTGGCGATTTCTACGATGCTGTAGGGGCGAACTGTGTTCGCCCGCTTATCCCAATCACCGTTATCAAAATTTGATCTGTCTTAACTTGCGGGCGAACGCAGTTCGCCCCTACGACTGAATTAGTCAAAATGAATTTCCATCTTAACATTCCAAGGAGCCGCTATGAAACTCATTCTATCTTCCTGCGACTTCCGCAACGAACACTCCCGACAGGTTATTTTAGAGAACCTCCCGAAGCCCCTTTCGGAGTGCCATCTCCTGTTCATTCCCAACGAAAAAGCCACCTCCGACAAGGTGACAGGCGGCAAGTATCACGCCCGTATGGCGGAGCTGGGCTTTGATCCCGCCCTTGTCCGTGTGCTGGACTACGCCGACCCCGCTCCCTCCGTCGGGCTGGATATCGACGTCCTCTATATCAGCGGCGGCAACACCTTCGCCACCCTCGACCGCATCCGCCGATGTGGCTTTGACCGTGAGATCATCCGCTATATCCGATCCGGTGTGACCTATATCGGTGGCAGCGCTGGGGCTCATATCGTTTGCGGGGATATTTCCCATGTCGCCAAATACGACACCCCGCCTATGGGCATGACCGAGCTTTGCGGCTTGGGACTGACCGACTTAACCCTTCTGTGCCACTTCACCCCTGCCCGTGGGGGGCATTTTGACGAGTTGACGGCGGCGGGACGGCACGCCGTGGCGTTGACCGACGAACAATCCATTCTGATCACATAAGGAGCTATTATGGAAATCTGGGATCTTCTCGATAAAGATCGCACCCCTCTCGGCGTCACCCACCCCCGTGGGCGACAGTACCCCATGCCGCCCCACACTTATCATACCGTTGTTTCGGTGTTCACTGTGGATGCGGCCAACCGCCTGCTTCTGACCCTTCGCGCCCCTACCAAGGGAATGTATCCGGGTTACTGGGAGTTCACAGGCGGCTCGGGTGTCAGCGGTGAGGATAGCCTGACTTCGGCGTGGCGTGAGCTGTCCGAGGAGACGGGTATCACCGTCCCCAAGGAAGACCTGATCTTCCTCTGCACCCTCCGTGAGCCCTCGGCCTTTATGGATTGCTACCTCTGTCGCCTTGACAGGGTAGGGGAGGACGTGGCCATTACTCTGCAAGAAGGGGAGACCGTAGACTACAGATGGGTTACCTTCTGCGAGTTTGAAACTATGATCCACAAGGGCTTGATCCCTCCGCCCTGTGCCATGCGGTACGGTTTTGTCAAGCAAGATTTGACTGACCTGATCGGGGACGATGCTTGGCTTCAGCCCACGGCGGAAGAAGTCTCTACCCTTGAAAATATTGCCAAGGAGAACCATCATGAGTGAAAACAGCGTCGCTCCCGTTCTGTATACCACATTAGCGGGCGAGGGCGAGGATAGATTTGAAGAGAAACGCTCCGAGTTCATCGGTCACGCCGCCCATGTAGAAAGCGAGGAAGACGCTATGGCCTTCATCAAGGGTCTGCAAAAGCAGTATGCTGATGCGACCCACAACGTTTGGGCTTACCGTATCAGCAAAGGCACCTCCAACGAGCTGGCGGCGCGGTATTCCGACGACGGCGAGCCTCAGGGGTCATCGGGACTGCCCACCTTGGAGGCTATCCGCAAAAAAGGGGTCTTTGATGCCGTGGTGGTGACCACCCGTTATTTCGGCGGCATCCTCCTTGGTGTGGGGGGGCTTGTCCGTGCTTATTCCCATGCGGCGAGCATCGCGTTGGACGCGGCACATATCATTACCTATGAAAAATACACCGAGTTCATGCTGGAAACCACCTACTCCGACTACCAGATCATTCTGCAAGAGCTTCCGAAATACGGTGTCCTTACCGATGACAGCGAGTTTTCCGACAGAGTTACTTTGACTTTGGCGGTGAAAAAGACCAACTACGCCGAGTTGGAGACACGCCTGTCTGAGATCACGGCGGCGAGGTGCTTTGTGATGGAGACAGGAGAGCGTTTTGATTACCGATGACAAACAAAGGAAAGCCTAACGAGAGGCTTTCCTTTGTTGTTTAATGATAAATTGTTGTTTATCTTTTTTCCACTTTCTTTCCTCGTCGAAAGAAAGTGGAGTAAAGAACGCCGCTCAAGGGAGATGTTTCTCCCTTGAGAAACCCTCTCAAGGTGACGCACGCCGCCTATGGCGGCAACAGCGTGTAAAGAACCTCCACACCCGGTACCTCGCCCCCACGGCGGAGCGCCTCGGGGCTCATCGACGTGTTGGTTACTGTCGGCAAGTTGGTATGATCGTTTTTGCTTTTGTCGCAGAGTTGGAACTACAGTTCTGACTGTTCGAGGGAATTTCT
>SVTB01000054.1 GCA_015064015.1 Oscillospiraceae bacterium
CCATCGCCATGGCCTTCGACGAGTGCATCGAGAACCCCGCCCCCTACCAGTACGTCAAGCAGTCCTGCGCCCGCACCGTCCGCTGGCTGGAGCGTTGCCGCGCCGAGATGGACCGCCTCAACAGCCTCCCCGAGACCATCAACCGCAATCAGATGCTCTTCGGTATCAATCAGGGCGGTACCTACGAGGATCTCCGCATCGAGCATATGCACCAGATCTCCGAGATCCCCTGCGAGGGCTACGCCATCGGCGGTCTGGCCGTGGGTGAGGCCACCGAGGAGATGTACCGCATCATCGACGCCGTGGAACCCCATATGCCCAAGGATAAGCCCCGCTACCTCATGGGCGTGGGGACACCCTGCAACATCTTGGAGGCCGTCCACATGGGCGTGGACTTCTTCGACTGCGTCATGCCCTCGAGAAACGCCCGCCACGGCAACCTCTTTACCTGGGAAGGGAAGATCAACCTCCTCAACGAGAAGTATATGAAAGATCCCCGTCCCATCGGTCTGACCTGTCAATGCCCCACCTGCAGAAACTACAGCCGCTCCTACATCCGCCACCTCATCAAGGCCAAGGAGTCTCTGGGTATGCGCCTGGCGGTCACCCACAACTTGTACTTCTACAACAACCTCACCCGCAAGATCCGCGAGGCTCTGGAGGGAGGCTACTTCGAGAGCTTCTACCAGAAGTACCGCCTGATCCTCGGCGAGCGGTGTCCCGATTGACCGTTTTTCACCGTAGGGGAGGGGCTTTCCCCTCCCGCAAATTCACTTCCGCGAGGTAACAGTATGACCACCATCAAAGCCATCATCTTCGATAAGGATGGCACCCTGCACGACACCGAAAAGGTCTATATGCAAGCTTGGAAGGCTGCCGCTGATGAGTTCGGTGGGATCCCCGACATCGAGGATACCATCCGCGACTGCACCGGCGCCACCATCCCCTGGATCGCGGAGTATTGGGCGAAAAAGTACCCCGATATCCCCTTTGAGGACTATCTCCCCCGCCGTCAGTTTTACTACTTCGGTATTCTGGAGCAGGGAGTACCCGTTAAAGAAGGGGCTCACGAGGTGCTTTCCTATCTGAAGGCTCACGGCTATAAGATCGGCATGGCCACCTCTACACCGTGGAATACCGTCAAGGACCACCTGGAGCGAACGGATATGATGGAGTATTTCGATACCATCGTGACAGGGGATATGATCGAGCACGGCAAGCCCGCCCCTGATATCTACCTCTTGGCCGCCGAACGGCTGGGCATGGATCCTGCCGACTGCATTGGCGTGGAAGATTCCATCAGCGGTGTCAGAGCTGTCTGCGCCGCGGGGATGCGAGCCGTTATGATCCCTGACATGATCCAACCCACTGAGGAGATCGAGGGGATGCTTTGGAAAAAGTGTGAAGCCTTGACGGATATCATTTCCATTCTTGAGGAGGGAATATGAGATTTACAGCCGAGGAGATCGCTCGTTTCGACAACATTATGCTGGCCGCCTCCTGTACCGAAATATTTGCTTTTATATTGATCGAGGCAATCCTTTTGGCCCTGATCCTCCTGTGTATCTTCCTGCCGGATCGGCATTTGTTTCAAAAGCGGTATCATTATCCCGAACCGAAGAAAAGTAAGTACCGAAACGGCCGCAAGCTGTCCCGAAGAGAGCTTGACGCGGAAAAAGAGATACTTAAAAGGAAACAAAGGCGAAAGAGAAAGGTATTCCGCATTTCCGCCGCCGTACTTTTGTCGATTCTTTTCGTTTTCTTGATCTTCGTGATTGACCATCAGACCAAGGAGTTTCAAAATGACATGGAGCAGGACGCATACGTGGTTTACGAAGGTGAATTATCCTGTGAATATCATCACAGCAAACATGGCAGCTATTACACGTTTACGTTCACCGATGCCAACGGGAAAACCGTCACGCTGACGGGGGATCATTCCGATTATTACGGTATGGACGAAGGAACCTATGTAGGTCGTGCGGTATACGGTCAAAACAGCGAATATCTGATCGATTTGAAATTACAATAAAACAAATACCGCCGTCGATAGTCGTGTGACTACGACGGCGGTATTTTTGTGCCTTGATGATATATCAATCAAGGCTGATCTCCACGGCCTCGCCCAGCACCAGCGCAAAGATGTATACCTTGTCAGGTCTCTTGCCGTACATCTCCTCCATGGCCGCCGCGTATTGCTTGAGCTGGGACAAGTGCTTTTCTCGGAGGTGCGCTGTGAGAAGATCGCGGTTTTCTCGCTCTTCACGGGTGATGTGATCTGTTTTGTAATCGCATATTTCCAAACGGCCATCGGGGTATTCACAAAGCAGGTCAACTGAGCCGCGTACATACAGGGTACGATCACCTAAAGCCTCGGCTAATGCTTGATGGGTCGTCAAAGTGCGAAGCGGAATGAACCGTTGGAATTTTAATTCTCGTTCCATACGAATGGCGGTATAGGCACGCCTTGCAAAATCGCTGTCAAAAAAGGCTATCAACTGCTTGCGATCCAGAATGGTGGCCACGCGTGCGGTGATAAATCCTTCCCCGCACAAGCGGGCAATTTCTTCCTCTAAACCTTTTTCGTAGACCAATCTCCAGTTACAGTACTGCAGGAACATATGCGCCGCCGTGCCTTTTTCTGCCGCTGTGGGACGGCTGTTAGCTTTAAGTAGCAGCTCAAATTCATCCGGGACATCGTTTTTTTCCATGAGACAAAGAGCTCGGGAGATATGTGAAAAGCTCTCACTTTCGAAGTTTGCCATGCTTCTTTCAGATGTTGGGAGTTTATCCTCATCACCCACGGGAAGATCCGACGTGTAAAACACACACTCATCCAAAAGGTTATCCGTCAAGCGAGATGCAGGCACCTTGTTGGGAACTGAGCGGAGCATTTCATCCAGCAAAGAAGGCGTAACCTTTAATTTCCGCAACCGACGATAATATGAAGCGGTCTCTTCATTTTCCATGGTATTTCCGACAGTCACTTCTCCGACGCATACAAAATCCCTATCAATGCTATTTTCAGTTATTTCATATATGTCACAGTATGACAGAAGCCCTGGATTGGCATTCAAACCGGCCTTAATCCATTCCATGTACGAGCCGGCCGTAAGTGCGCTGTAACGGTCACGGATGGGGAAGGGAGCACGCGTATCGGAGGATGCTCCAATCAGATATAAGCGCTCTCTGGCACGTGTCATAGCTACATATAGCACACGCATCTCCTCTTCCTTCTCCATATTATACTTAATAAGAGAAGATATCTTGCGCAAGGTATGATCGAATTTACGATGTTCTTCTCGGTTATAAAATTTCAAAGAGACACCTGCATTTTTTTCAAATACCATATCTTCCGAGGCAGTTTTGTTTTTGAAGCTGTTACCACAACGTACCACAAAGCAAACAGGAAATTCAAGACCCTTGGATTTGTGAATGGTCATGATGGATACACTGCCTCCGGGACGGGCATTGGCTTGATCGGTAGGAGTCTTTTTTTCGGTGAGTAGCTTGCTTTCAAAATACTGTAGAAATGTGTAAAGTCCAACAAAGGGAGCTATCCGACAAGTGCGCGCACTTTCATATAAATATTTGAAGGCCTTTGATTTTCTGCTTAGAACCTTTTCGTCTCTTCGAAGCAGTCTTAGTAATCCTTCCGCAGTAAGTGTGGTGCTGAGAGCCCGGTAGAATTCTAACCAGGAAATAAACGATGCTGTGCGTTGCGAAAGATCGGGATCCGCGTTTTCTACCTCGTGATAGGCCTCCATAGCGCCATATAGGGATGCTCCGACGGGGGCGCTCTGCCGCAGGGTAATCAGTTGATCCAAAGAAAATCCCGGAAAATCACATCGCAGTAATTCCGCCAAAGGAATATCACGATCGGGATTATTGATAACCCGCAGAAGATTGAGCAGATAGATCATTTCGGTTCCGTGAAGCAAATCCTTGGTTGCCTCAGATGCTTCAAGTTCTTCACAGCCCGTGGGAATCCCCATAGCATTCAACGCCGCTATGTAGGTAGACATATGGGTACTGTCTCGCATGAGGATGGCGATGTCTTTAGGCTGAATGGGATGGCCGTCAGCCAAGAGGGTATTGTTTGTGAGCAAACGAGCAATTTGATTGGCCACGTAAACAGCCTCGGCTTCGTTTCCGCTGAATTTTCCGGGCTCATCATTTTTGCCGGAGGCTTTCAGCATTGTAATCTGCACCTTGGGTGATACATATCCCTCAGGGCAAGACTTTGAAAAACCGAGGTCATCTTCCGGACGATAGCCAATGGTTAGGGGACAGGCGCTAAAAATATGACCGCAAATTCCGTTTGTTATACGGATCACAGATTCGTCACAACGGAAGTTATTCGACATAAAAATACTGTTGCCACAAGAACTTTCACCATCCTCTAACGGAGTCAGAGCTTGACGGTATCCCGAAAAAACAGTAGGATCGGCACCTCGAAAGCCGTATATACTTTGTTTAATGTCACCAACCATAAAACGGTGATTACCGCCGATGAGACGGAAGATGGTATCTTGCACTTCATCTACATCCTGATATTCGTCAATGTAAACTTCATCAAAGTTTTTGAGATACTCTTCACAAAGAGGCGTAGGACTTCCATCTGCAGACTGAAGCATGGCAAGAAGACGGCGGCGATTATCTGAAAAATCGCAGATACCGCGGCGCTTTTTCTCTTCGTTCAAACGCGCGTCGTAGGTGTTTAAAAAATCATACAGTACGAGACAGTATTCAGAAAGACGTCGCATATCGGCTTGTAGTGTTTCGAATGTGTCGGCGTAATATTCCTCTCGGAATTTATCAAGATCATCCATGTACTTTTTGCGCCTTTTTTTGAGGTTGCCATAATCTTTTTGAGGATTTCGGCATGCCTTGAAGTTCAAAGGAACAAAACCGTGTATCAGATTTCGTACAGAAGCGTAATCACGCCGCTTCAAGATTTGTTTTAGAGACAAAGCAAACTCATATTCCCGGGTAAGACTTTCACCGTATGCTTTTTCGGCGGCAAGATCGCCTTCAATCTCCAAAAGAGAGGACGTGTAGAAAGACAGTGCCGAGTCAGCAAAGGCCTCTGTCCACTCCCAAAGAAGTCTTCCGTGATCGCCGTCAAAAAAGTTACTTTGAGATTGCTCCAAAAGTTTTTGGGATTCTCGCTTGAGACGATAAATTCCTTCCGGAAAATTCAAAAGGTCTCCATAGAGCTTGTCCAATATTCTCAACAAATTTTCATCGTTTTTAAATGAAGAAAGGCAGTCGCAAAGATCGGCGAAGATATTATGATATAGAATAGCAAAAAGGTTGCCTTCCTCTGCGGATACGGATCCGTATTTCTCATAAAATTCGTCAATTATCTCGCCCATAATCCGTCTGCGCAGAGGCAATAGCTCGGCTTCATCAGCAATACGGAATGATGCGGACATTCCTGATTCTGTAAAATGCTCCTTTACCGGCTTATAGCAAAAAGCATCGATGGTACTGATTTGCGCCCCGGCGAGACGAATCAGCTGGTTTTGTAAGTGACGATTACCGGGGTCGGCGGCAATGGCATCTGCCAATGCTTTGGAAATACGTTGCTTAAGCTCAGCCGCCGCTGCTTTGGTAAAGGTTACAATCAGCAAGCGTGAAAGATCTGCGGGATGCTCAGGGTCTGTCACCTTACGGATGATACGCTCGGTGAGTGTCGCCGTTTTTCCTGAACCTGCAGCTGCGGAAATGAGAAGTGTTCGCCCGTGAGTATTCATAGCCGAAAGCTGGGCTGAAGTCCATTTTCTTGACATAGGCTATTCTCCTTTCCGTAATCATATTGACGGTTTATCTGCGGCAATGGGACAGCTTTCTCTCATAGCGCAGTATTGACAACCGTTGGGGGAGGAAGTACGGTAAGCGATACCACTATACATAGCGTCGGCTTGCTTACGAATGGTTTCGTGTAACAGAGCTTCCAATGCCGCCATTCGTTCTTCCGAGCAAAGCGCTTTGCCGGATAAGGTTCCATCTTTTCCGATTTTAATTCCCTTGGGGAGATAATCGGGGTCCAATTCATGCGATGCGGCTCGAACGACATCGTCATTTGCCAGCAAAAGGCCTGATCGGACGGCTGAAATATCTCCTGAATCGGTGTCTTCTTTGGGCGATAGGTACATCGCCTGCGCAGGAAGAACATTTTCGGGAACCTGTCCTCGCTCATCCACAAACAGACGGCGATTCTCAGGAGAGCAAAGGGTAAATAGGTACAAAAGAAGCTGTATGTCCATATCTTCCGTGATGGTTTTTTCAGATAGTTCATGGCTCGATGATTTATAATCCACCACTCGGATATAAGCAGTCTTTCCGTCTTTGGTACGGTATACGTCTACACGGTCAATCACACCGCCCATTTTCAACTTGACGGAGCTTCCTTTTGTAATCCCTACGGGAAGCTCACCATCATCGGGTGTCTCATATAGCGGAAGAACCATGGGAAGAGGATCCTCGGGGGTGTATCCGTGGGTATCCCATTCAAACCCAACGGGAAGAAAGCTTCCTTGAAATAGCTCTGTCATCATATCTTTCAAAAGAACGAGTGCGATGGCACGGAGGCGATCAAAGGTATGCAAAAAACGTCCTTGCCGACAAAGGTCAGGAGCAGAATTAAGAGAGCCTATATAGGCTGTCATGATCTCCTCGGCTGTTCGCTGAAGTTCTTCGTCAGTCATAGCACGAAGTTGTCCATCTTTGTCAAGAGCATTTCTTAAAAAGGTTTCTAACACATGGTGCAGGAAAAGTCCCGAAATAAGATTATCTACCTTTGCGTTTATTTTCTCTCTAAGCTTCAGTACATAAGAACCGAAATAGCTGTAAGGGCAGTGCGCATACCGTTGTAGTTTGCTGCGTGATAGCCATGTTTCTTCACCCATAAGTGCATATACCCGAGGTTGGGAAAGCCTATCATCCACGGCAGGGCGAAAGGCTGCGTTTTTTTCTTCCTCCATATAACGGGTGGTGAAGGGAATGATCTTGATGTAAGGGAAAAGATACGACACTCTGGTAAAAGCCACCGAAGGGGATAAATTTCTTCCGTCAGTGCCCATGAGACTGTATGAAAGATACAGATGCTCAGTAGGCTTTGTCATGGCTCTGTAAACGTATAGAAGTTCCTCTGAAATCATCAGTGCCTCGCGGGAATTAAGCTCTAAGCCGTGGCAAGCCAAAACCTCTTTGTCTTGAGAGGAAAGTAATCCGCCGCCTGTAACGGCTTTTGGAAACTCCCCTTCGCATAGGCCCAACAGCAGGGAAGCACGGATATGGTTAACGCGAAAAGTATCGGCCGTGCCAATCATGACACAATCATGACCTGCGGGAACAGATCCTATGTCGGTCTCCGTATAGATAAGTGAAAGGGCACTTGACAGCTCCTCAGCCGATAAAGGAGGATCGGATTCCGTCACAGAAATTGAAACCGAAGAAAGAGTGGCAAGCGCTTCATTGATGAACGACCACAGGCGTACGGTTTCCCCCGCTTCACGCATTTGTCCGAGAGCCAAAAATGCTTGTCCCTGCGAGGAAAGCTGTTGTCGCACGGTCAATTCGCATAAATATTCATAGATCGCCTTGCATTGATCAGTTAACGTGGTGGCTGCCTTCAGCTTAAACTCCAATGTTAGGAGTGGAGTCATGACGCGTTCTCTTACCTGGTTGGCAGCTTCAAGAATGATTTTTCCTCTTTTGGTCCAATCTGTCGTGTATCCGTCGGGATTCATGTTCCAGGCGTTTTCGGTCATACGGTTTCCTGTTAAATGCCATGTTTCAGTATATTCCTCGAAGTAATCCAATTCACGCGGAGAAATCGTGCAAAGCCCGGATTTGCATAGAGATATGATATCATGAATTTGATAATGTCGGCTGATACATCGAAGTGCTTGAATCAATAGACGCGCAACGGGTTTGGTATTGAGATCTGTTTTTTCTGATAGGAAAAAAGGAATATGATATTGCTCCAAGGTAGCATCCAAGATCCCGCGCCATTGGTCCATGTTTCGTACAACCACCGCAATTTCCTCATAAGGAATCCCCATCTCAGCCAATGCCAAGATGTGTAGCGCGGCGGCCTCCGCTTCTTCATAGGGATCTGGAGAGGTGGTCATGTGGATATGCCCTTGATCCAAGGGCGGCGAAGAAGGATTAGCGGAAAAATCCCATAATGCTGCTTCCAGTAGGGATAGCTCATCTTCATGTGAGGTATTGGAAAGCCGCGTAACATAGCGCTCGATACCCAAAGAGGAACAAAGACCTCCCATGTGGCGATAGGTATCCTTCAAACTGTCAAACTGAGGTTCCTGACATAGCGGATGATCAATTCCCAGGGTAAGTACCAGTTCTTCAGCCTGGATAAGCATTTGTGAAATGAGCGTATATTCTTGGGAGGTAAAGCTCGTAAAGGAATCTATATATATGAGGCTGTCTTGAAAATATTTATGTTTTTCAATCAACTCGGCTGCGCGAAGCAATCGATCAGCCGGATCATTTCCACAAACATCCTCTGTTAGGCGAGCATAAGAGGAAAGGATCAATGATAAATCTTTCAGCTTTCCCGCTAAAGGCGCATCCTTAGGTAAAACAGAGGAAAGATCTTCAAGTTTTTGAGGAGATATGCCGCTTCCGGAAAGCTCCTTGGCTGTTTCCAACATCATTCGCGTCAAGGGTACATCTCCCGAAGGAATCGTATGGTAAGTTTCCAAAAGCCCTGCCAGCGAGCGAAGATTAAACCACATGATCAAAGAAGAAGATGCAGCAGATAACGTGATGTGAGATCGACCGCCGTATGTATCCTCTATCGTATCGCAGAACTTGGTAAAGGTGGTTAATGTTAGATATTTGGCTTCATCGGGGGGAAGGGAAGAGAGTAATTCTTGTTCCATACTGAAAAGCTGCTGTTCGGGAACAAAGAAATATACAGTTTGATTTTTTCGACGCAACTGTTGCTTGATTTCTTCAATGATGGTGCTGGTTTTACCGCTTCTTGTGCGTCCCAGTATCAATCTGAGCATGGTGTTCTCCTTCCTGTAAGATGAGATTGCGTTCGATGATGGCTTTCCCTCGCCAAGCATATGCGCGTTTAGCAAAATCTTCATTCGACATATGCTGTAACGCGTACAGATCTATCTTCGGTTGTCTGTTTTGCCGGAAATATTGAATGGGGGTGGATATGTTACTTTTTAGAATATTTTGATTATGAGGACAAGACATTTGGCAGATATCACATCCCCAAACCAATGTTTGTCTTGAGAAATAATCTTTTTCTTCTTGTGTCAAAGAACCTTTTTTCTGCGTAATGGCCGAAACACAAGTGTCTCGGCTGTTTGGTAAACATTTTCCTGGGCAGGCTGCAATACAAGCACCACAATGCTCACAGCGCGGCACTTCATCACGCGGTGTAAAAATGACTTCTCCGGTTGCCGTATTCCAAGGCATATCGGTGATAATTTCACCTAAAAATACAAAGCTACCGTATTCGGGAGTGATCAGTAAACCATGGTCACCTACGCAACCCAAACCACACAAGGCAGCGGCTTCTACCTCTCCAATGGGAGAATGGTCCGAAAAAATTGCGAATTGAAAGCCCGGAAAAAATCGGGTAAGCTCGGGTATAAGGGCCTCAGAAAGCTCTGAAAAGTAGAGGTGATAATCTTCGGCCACCGCGTAGACAGATACATTTCTTTGGGGAGAAAGCGCATCTTCGGCCATGACATAAGGTACAGCAAACATCAGAACCGTAGAGGCATCCTTCAAGCCTCGTTGCTCCAAAAGATAGGGGCGGAGTATACGGCATTGAGATAAAGGAATAGCTCCCAGCGGAACACCAAGAGCCTGTCTTGCCCAAGACAGAAGAGTGGGTGTGTTGTCTCGCATGGGAGCCTCCTTATATTAGAATTTATCTACAGGATAGAGGATTTTGAGCTGATTGACCTTGCTTTGGTATGCAGCTTGCTGCTTTTCACGGGTCACTTGCGCGTACAGCTCGTCCTTAATATCTTCGTAGGCCATGGGGGCGGCCTCGTTTTTCTTGTTGAGTTTGATGATGTGATAACCAAACTGAGTCTGTACCGGACCGCGCACCTCACCCTCGGCCATCTCAAAGCAAGCGGTATCAAATTCAGGCACCATTTGGCCACGTCCGAAATCGCCGAGATTACCGCCTTGGGCGGAGGAAGGGCAGGAGGAGTATTGCTTTGCAGCATCCTCAAAGCTGATTTCATCACTTTCGATAAAAGCCATGATCTCCTTGGCCTTCTCCTCGCTGTCCACGAGAATATGGCTGGCGTTTACAGTTTCGTCAGCGTTGAGTTGATCCTTGTGGGCCTCGTAAAAGGCCTTTACATCGTCATCTTTAACCTTAACGGATTCTACGCACTTGGAAATTGCATACTCCATAAGAAGCTGCTCTTTGATAGCGGCGAGTTGTTCTTTGAATGCAGGCTCGCGCTCCAAAAGATTGCGCTGAGCATCCAGGAGGAACAGTCTCTGTGCGATGAGTTGCTCCAAGACTGCGGCGCGACCCTGAGGGTTATTATAGGCCTGACCGTTACGGCCCATAGCCATGATGTAACGAGTTACGTCTTCCTCGGTGATAGCCTTACCGCCAACGGTTGCGAGGGGTCTCTTCGCGGGATCCTGTCCCAAATCAGAACCGAAAGCGTTGCCGGGTGTGATGATTGCCATATTTGTGTTCTCCTTTGAAATCATATTATAATATATTATAAGTATAACACACTTCGGTAAAAAATTCAAGAGGGAAAACACAAGAAAGTAGATGGATCAGGCCTTGACATTTTGGTCAAAGCATGATAAAATTATCAAAAAAAGAAAGTAGGGGCTTCATATGGAACAATCCTTGATCTCAGATATTCGTCGGGCAGGTTTTCAGGATGCAGAAGATATCAATAGGCTTTTAGGTCAGGTTTTGAATGTTCATCATGCAGGAAGACCGGATATATTTAAACCCAATGCAAAAAAATATACGGATGAAGAATTACTTGCTTTGATGACAGACAACCATCGTCCGATTTTTGTAGCAACCGATCATGAAAACAGGGTTTTAGGATACGTATTTTGTGTTGTGATTCAACATGAAAATCATAATATTCTAAAGGATATAAAAACTCTTTATATTGACGATTTATGCGTGGATGAATCTCTCCGCGGACAGCATATTGGAAAAGCGCTTTTACATCATGCGCTGTCGTATGCCAAGGATATTGGCTGTCATAATGTTACACTTAACGTGTGGTCGTGTAATCCCTCGGCCATAAAATTCTATGAAACTTGTGGCTTTAAGCCTCAAAAAATATACATGGAGATGCCTATCAATCCCTAAGAATTTTCGTCTAATATTTGTCGCAAAAGCCGACGCCTCAATGCAAATCCAACCGTGTTTTGTAACTCTCTTGACACTTGCAACGTATTTGATAAAATATCCGACAGTGACAAAAATCCATCTCCATCTATATCCATATGTATGCTCATACATTCATTTGCCCTGCCGGGATTAAAGCGAAAAAGATAACCGTTATGATCCAAGAGTAGCCATCCGTCATTGACATATAGCGCATCAACGACATACTCCATTGGCGACGGCAGGAGTTCATCTTTTTTTTCATATATGTCTTTTGTACATATATGCTTTCCGTGACACTCGTAATCGTGATAGCCCAATTCATCCATTGCCGCATCACTTAAAAGAAATCGAGTTGTAGGGGTTGGAATTTGTTTGGAAGGAATACTTCTTGTTATGTCCACATGGTACGCATAGCCATCCACTTTTACGTGATTCCACGCGTGATCCATAGCATCGGATGCGACCATATCCGCTTCTATACCTATCGCATTGCATAAAGCCATGAACATGAGAGAGAACGCTTGGCATACGCCGTGTCCTTGAATCAGAAGGGAAGCGATGTCATAATTTTCTTCTCCCGGCAGGCTGTATCCATACGTGGTCAACAAATGCCGAAAAATAAAAAATATTTGATCTCCTTCGGTGAGATATTCTTTAGCCTTTGTGGCTATTTCTTCAAAATAAGACAAAAGCTCCGCTCGAGCGACCTGCATGGCTTGACGGTTCATACGATAAGAGGGGAGCACCTCAATAATTTGCCCGCTCCCATCATATGTATATGAAAATTCAGGCGCTACATGAAACAGGCTCGGAGAAGTCTCCACCATTTCTCGGTATAGCAGTTGTAAATCTTCTATGGAAAGCTGATATTCCTGCAGAACAATTTCTTCGGACATATCTTCCAACGCCCGGAGCAAATGCTCTTTGGCGTTTGCTTTTGGCTGAGCCTTGACTGGAAAGAGTCCTACTGAAGAGCAAATGAAAATCACGCAGAGAAGCAGACAAATGAATGAAAGCCGATTCATGATCCCTCCGTGTTACTTATTGACTTTTTATGCGAAATGTTATATAATATGTTTATTCTATTGTACGAAAGGAATCTTTATGCCAACGCTTATTTCCGAGACAGCCATGAAAAAGCGTTTTAACCGATTGGGGTGGGCGCTGGTTATTATGGTTTTTTCAGTTGACTTATGTTTTACCATTCGTGATAGCATATTGACAGCTTTATGGCAGATCGGTAGTGAAACGCTTACCCTAACCGTGGGAACGATTTTCGAAACATTGCTGTATATATGCGGATTTGTTTTGGTTGCCGTTTTATATTTTCCCATGACAAAAAGATTAGGAAGTGAGCCCATTGCCTTCTCGCCTAAGTTTCCGAGATATCTTCCTCTTGTAGTTTTGGCAGGCATGAGTGTCTGCCTTAGTACCGCCATTGTCAACGATTGGTTTTGCAACCTCATTGGCTATACGTTACCTTATGACGAAAGCATCATGTACATGAGCGATCCTAAAATTTTTGCTCTCTATATGACGCTGTCTCTGGCTCCTGCTTTTGCAGAAGAGCTTTTATTCCGAGGCGTGGTTTACAGCAATCTCCGTCCTTTTGGCCGCGGATGGGCTGTGATTGTCAGTAGTCTTTTGTTTGCGTTGATGCACCAAAATGTGGAGCAGCTGTTTTATGCTTTTTCCGTAGGCATTGTATTAGCTTTAATCTATGAATTTTCCGGATCCATTTGGGGCAGTATCATTCTACATATGTTTAATAACCTGTATGCTACGTTGCAAACAGCCGTAATCTACCGTTTCGATGAAGCTACCGCATCTGTGATTCTGACCCTATCCCATGCGATACTGCTGTTTGGGGGTGCTGTCAGTATTCTTCTTCTATTGCAATTTTCTAAAAGACAAGAGAGTGAAAAGAAGAAATTACAAGATTGTCCCGCTAAAGGCTATTTTGGCAAGCATTCTCCCGAAAGCTTTACTGCCTATCATATGCCAGCCACTGACCGTATGTGGCTGAAATGTATGTGGACAGCCCCCGGGATGGTCACTTATTTAGCCATTACCTTCTGCACCACTTTGCTGGCTATTTCCATGTATTCATAAAGAGGTATCTATGCTTGGTGAGAAAAATTTTTCTTCTGTTGATGAACATATGATGTCCCTCGCTCTGGAAGAAGCTGAAAAAGCACTTCAGCACAACGATGTCCCGGTGGGAGCCGTAATCTACCATAATCCAACGGCACAGGTTATATCTTTTGGACACAATATCCGCGAAAAAGAAGGACTTGTGACGGGGCATGCGGAAATTGAAGCTTTACAAAAAGCCTGTGAAGTTTTAGGAGGCTGGAGGCTTTCGGATTGCACGCTATATGTTACATTAGAACCATGTCCTATGTGTGCAGGGGCCATTATAGCCGCTAGAATTCCTCGTGTCGTCTATGGGGCAAAGGATCCTGTAGCAGGCGCTATGGGAAGTATATGGGCGCTTCACACACGTGAGACGGCACAAGACAACATCAAGGTCGAGTATGGATGCTTTGAAAAAGAGTCATCTCAGCTTCTTCGAGAGTTCTTTAAAAGTAAACGCTAAATAAAGCAACTAAAGACTTATAAGAATTCAGAATCTAAAAAAATCAAAAAAATCCCGATTTTTTTTGAAAAAGCTATTGACAAACGGAGACGAGTGTGCTATAATACACGAGTGCTCAGGAGAGCACCCTGCGGTGTTAGCTCAGCTGGATAGAGTGCCTGGCTACGAACCAGTAGG
>SVTB01000001.1 GCA_015064015.1 Oscillospiraceae bacterium
AACCGACGGATCGTTTCCTCCATGGCGGGGACGGTGGTGGTCATAAGGGCGGAAAGACCCACCAACGGAGCCTTGAGCCGCAAAGCGGCTTCTGCCACAGTTTCCGGGGATACGTCACGTCCCAGATCACAAACAGGGAATCCGTAATTTTCCAAAATAAGCTTGACAATATTTTTACCAATATCGTGGATATCTCCCTGCACGGTCGCCAATACAACGGGATACTTTTTCGTCGTTTCCCCTTCGGGCATATGGGATTTAATCACATCAAATGCGGCCTTGGCGGCCTCGGCGGCCATAAGCAGCTGGGGCAGATACACTGTTTTCTTTTCAAAGCCGTCACCCACCCGATTTAAAGCGGGAACGATCTCCTTTTCCACCAGCTCCAAGGGCGGAATTGCCGTGATCATCTCGCAGGTCACCTTGGCTGCCTCCTCCTTCAAGCCCTTGATCACCGCTCTTTGCAGAGGCGTGAGCCCTGCATCCGTACCCTCCGTAGCCTTCACGGGGGCAGAGGACACGGGGACGGTTGCGGCGGGTCGGGATTGGGCATATGCGATATAGCGAGCGCAGTTTTCGTCCCGTCCACTAAGGGCAGTATAGGCAAAATAGCTCTTCATCATGTCGGCCGCGAAGGGGTTCATGATGGCCGCAGACAGTCCCTGCCCCAAAGCCAAAGCAAAAAAAGTGCTGTTGAGCATATCCCGCCCCGGCAATCCAAAGGACACGTTGGATACACCCAAAGAGGTGTGGCAACCCAACCGAGAACGAATGAGCCCCACCGCCCGCAATGTCTCCACCGCGGCAGAAGCATCGGCACTGATTGCCATAGCCAAGGGATCAAAAATGATATCTTTCCGAGAAATTCCATAGGTCTCGGCTTCTTTCAGAATACGAGTTGCCACGGATAGCCGGCCTTCCGCTGTGGCGGGAATACCCGTTTCATCCAAGGTCAACGCCACCACAACGCCGCCGTATTTCTTCACCAAGGGGAAAACAGCAGCCATGCTCTCGGCTTTTCCGCTGACGGAATTGATCATGGCTTTACCGTTATAGCATCGTAAAGCCGCCTCCATCGCCACGGGATCGGAGGTATCAATTTGCAGGGGCAAATCTGTAACGGCTTGCAACTCCCTGATCACCGAGGTAAGCATACAAGGCTCGTCTATGTCGGGCAGACCCACATTAACATCCAAAATATGGACACCCTGCTCTTCCTGTGCCAGACCTTCCTTGAGAATATAGTCCATATCGCCCTCACGGAGTGCCTCCTTGAAGCGCTTCTTACCCGTGGGGTTAATACGCTCGCCAATGAGCGCGGGTATATCGCCCAAAGTTACCGCATGGGTATAGGATGACACCATGGTATCATGTTTGGGGGTGATGGAAACAGCAATTAGCCCCTGCGCCTTGATTTCGGACACAAGCGCGGCGATGTGCGCGGGGGTGGTACCGCAGCACCCTCCCGCCACGCGGACACCGTCATGGACAAGAGCTGCTACCTCTCGAGCAAACTCGGCGGGGGACACGTTGTAGACCGTCTCGCCCTCCACCACGGTGGGCAGTCCCGCGTTGGGCTTGAGCAGAACGGGAACCGAGGCAAGGCGCAGGTACTCTCTGACCACGGGAGCCAGAGCCTTGGGGCCGAGAGAGCAATTGACACCGATAGCGTCGGCTCCCATACCCTCCAGCAGGGCCACCATGGCGGCGGGGGAGGCCCCCGTCATGAGCTTGCCGTCCTCCCCGAAGGCGCAGGACACCAGCACGGGGAGGTCACTATTCTCTTTCGCGGCCAGCAGGGCGGCCTTGGTCTCGTAGCAGTCGTTCATGGTTTCGATCATGATGAGATCGACACCATATTTTACGCCCAGCTTGACCGTCTCGGCGAAGACAGCCACGGCATCCTCGAAGTCGAGATTACCTAACGGCTTCAGGAGCTTCCCCGTAGGACCGATGTCCAGCGCGACGAACTTTTCCTGCGTTCCCACCGACTGCGCGGCGGCGTTGCGGGCGTTCTCCACGGCGGCGCGGATGATGTCGTCCAGCTCTTCTGTGGAAAACTTGAGGATGTTCGCGCCAAAAGTGTTGGTGTTGACCACGTTAGAGCCCGCGTCGAAGTAGGCGCGGTGGATGGCGGTGACCTCCTCGGCGTGGGTAAGATTCCATCGCTCGGGTAGCTCACCGGGGGCAAGGCCTGCTTTTTGCAGGAGGGTGCCCATGCCGCCGTCGAGGATGACAAGATGATTTTGAAGGAATGTACAAAAATCCATAGTGTGCCTTTCTTGGCTGTGATTTATTTTGCTTCGATATAGTAGTATTTCCCGAAAAGAACCTTCTTGTCGGGCTTGTAGGGACAGTCCTCTTTCTTTCCGCCGTACAGCACCGCGCCGCTCCCTGCTATTGAACGGAGGACGAGAACATTGCCCCGCTTGCCGATCTCGCGGACCTCATTGTAGATCTCACAGGCAGTGGGGTGCCAGTGGGTGATCCCGCTCTCAATCTTGCCGAACAGGAGCTTATCCACGCCGATATAACAGTCCCGGGGATCTACACCCAACGTGATTTGGATATCCTCGCGGATACGCCAGCAGATGCCGTCTCGGTTTTCGGTCAGCTCATATTCCCCGCACAGGTCGGGGGTCTTTTGCATCATGGCGTACAATTCCTCCGCGTTCTGCGGAACCATCATTTTCAACGGGGAATCCTCGTTTTCAAAAGCGGTGTCGTAGCTCCCCGTCACGAACACGCAGGGCGGAAGCTCCACCTTGTTGAGGTCGTACTCGGTGATCATGCTCCGCTCCACTAAGAGTTTGATGGGCTTGTAAGAATCCATCGATTTTGCCAGAATTTTTGCGTAGGCCTCCTCGAAGTCTACCCAATCCCCGTCGTAGTTGACCTGCCACGTGGTACCGTCGTCCTCAGACAGACCCATCTGCTCGAAATCGGGAAACACGTACAGAGTGCCTTCATGAATGCAGTAAAGGGGACCGTTGAGCTTCGCCCCGAATTTTACGGGGAGACCACGCGCCGCCACGCCGTTGTAACAGCGGTAGGCGGGGTCGGAGGTAATGCCCATGGCGAACTTTTTCTTGAAAGCCGCGTAATAGGGAGATTTATAGTAAGCCTTTTTCGCTTTGGCGCGCTCGACGAGGATGAGGGGCACCGCGATTAAAGCCAGCAGGATAATGAAGGGAGAGCAGACGATGATGAGCAGGACAATCCATGCCTTGACGTACCATTTCATATTCTTCATCCCAGGATCTCCGACAGATTCTCCAGAATCTTCCTCGCCACGTCGGGCTTATTCATGGTGTACACGTGGACGTTCTTCACCCCGTTGGCGTACAGATCAATGATCTGATCCGTGGCGTAGGCGATGCCCGCCTGCTTCATGGCGGCGGGGCTCCCGCCGAACTTATCCACCAGGGACACGAAGCGGCGGGGCATGAAGGACCCCGACAGCTGGATGGCGCGGGCCACCTGGTTCCCTGCCGTGATAGGCATGATACCGGGTACTACGGGGACCGTGATCCCCGCCTCGCGGATCTTGTAGAGGAAGTTGTACAGGAGGTTGTTGTCGAAGAACATCTGGGTGGTAAGGAACTCCACCCCCGCGTCCACCTTCTCTTTGAGGTAGCGGATGTCCTCCTTTTGGTGGGGAGATTCGGGATGCACCTCGGGGTAGCAGGCGCCGCCGATGCAGAAATTTGCACCGCTCTCCTTCAGCTCACGGACAAGGTCTACGGCGTAGCGGTAGGGCCAGTTCGACCGATCCATCCCCTGCATATCCGCGGGAATGTCACCCCGCAAAGCCATGACGTTCTCGATGCCCGCGGCCTTCATGTCTCGAATACGGGCGCGTACCGTCTCTCGGGTGGAGGAGACGCAGGTGAGGTGGGCGAGGGTGGGAACGCCGTGAGCTTCCTTGATGGTCTTAGCGATCTCCAGGGTGTACTGACTGGTACCGCCTCCCGCGCCATAGGTCACGCTCATGAAAGAGGGATGCAATTTGGCGATCTCCTCAGTCGCGTGCTTGACGCTTTCAAAAGAAGAATCTGTCTTGGGCGGAAACACTTCAAAGGAGAGCATCAGCTTATCTTGATTCAGAATATCTGTCAGTTTCATATGATACCTTCCGTATGTAATCTTATATGGTGTATTATATCACATTTTTTTCAAAAATGCAAGAGATGCGCGTCCATCTGTCACGTTCGGCAAAAAAATATCCCCACACTTTCGTGGGGATATTGATAATGACAGATTACACGGCAAACATCCGACAATGCTCTCCGATGATGACAGGTACGAGTTCTTCTTCAGCTTCGTCATAAATATCCTCCACCATATCCCGCAAAGCGGCACATACAGGAAACTCCGTGTGGTAATGTCCCGCCGCCACGAGGCTCATGCCCTCAAAGGGAATATCGCAAAGCTGATGATATTTCAGCTCTCCCGTAACATATACGTCTGCTCCGGCGTTCAGTGCGGCACTGACATCTCCGTCACCGCCGCCACCCAGCACCGCCACACACGAAATGAGCTCATCCGCCGATGCACACAGCACCGAAGGTGCATTCAAGCGCTCCTTAACCAGTTGTGTGAAATCTTCAGGAGACATAGGAGTGGGAAGGTATCCAATACGCCCCATTTCCTTGCCCTCTGCGTTGTCGCAGTCCCCGAAAGAAGTAATATCCAACAGCCCCAAGCGGGCGGCCAGCATATCATTAACACCTCCATCCACCGTATCCAGACGGGTGTGGAAGGCCATAGCCGAAAGGCCATTGATAATGAGATCGATCACCTTGCGGGAAACCGTTGTCTCTCCGCTGATTTCTCTGATTCCCTTGAACAAAAGGGGATGATGTGTAAGCAGGACGTTACATTCATAATCCAAAGCAGCATTGACCGCGTCCTCGGTGGCATCCAGCGAAATATACACCCCCGTAACAGGCGCGTTCTTATCGGGACAAACAGAGAGACCGTCGTTATCCCAAGGGCAGGATAAGGAACGGGGAACGCGGGCTTCCAAGGCTTCGTAAAGTTCGATGACGGTCATGATGCTACCCTCCTAAGGCTTCCAGTTGAATTTGAAGAGATGCCAGCAAAACATCCGATTCGGACGTGTCCTGCCCCGCCAGATTTTTGGCATTTCGGGCGCGGGATTCCTTCTTGATGGTCTGTGTTACCAGCTGACGGTGCAAAGGCTTTTCGGCGGGGGAATAGAGACGTCCTGTCAGGGCCTCGGCAGGGCTCCGAGGCGGCTCGGCAGAGGCAGGGGCATAATCGGCACAGATGATCTGATACAGCCGATCCCCTTCCGCGCACAAGGACTCTCCCGTAATGGTGAAGCCCAATGTGGGCAACGCCGCCCTCAGCTTTTCGGGATGTGTCATGGGTTGAAGAATGAGCCTCACGCCGTCGGCTTGTATCCACGGCGCAGCCTCCAGAATGGACGCGATGAGCTCCCCACCCATACCAAAAACGATAATGGTTTTGGGGTCATAGCTTTCCAAGCCGTTGAGCCCATCTGTGCAAACAGTCTTGATGGTTCCGCTCAGCCGTTCGGCACGGATATGCTGTTCCGCTCTCTCCACAGGGCCTTTATTGATGTCCGAGGCAATAGCGGATAAGGTCTCCCCGTTCTTGGTTGCAACGGGGGTCAAGATGCGTTTTTGGCAAAGATAAATGGGTAAGTAAGCATGGTCGGTACCCACGTCAGCCAAAAGAAGGTTGGGGCGCACATAGGGAACCGCACACATCAATCGCGGGGACAGATGAATCATGATGCCTCCAAGCAGGGTCTTGATTTGCCAAAGGCCGCGAGCAAACGCGGCCTTTGGTGTTTTTTAGTTGTTTTTGAGATGCGCGTTGATCTTTTCTACCAGCGCATCGGCATCGGTACCGTGAACAGCGCAAGCCTGCTCGATGGTTTCGCCACGAGCAGAAGGACAGCCCAGACAGTGCATACCGATCTCAAAGAAATACACAGCGGTGTCGGGAGCCATGTCCAAAACGTCACCGATGATGGAATTCTTGGTTACTTTCATTTCTATATACCTCCATTGGGAATTTGCTATCAGCACCTTTATTATACACGTT
This sequence comes from Oscillospiraceae bacterium, assembly GCA_015064015.1. Classification (GTDB taxonomy): domain Bacteria; phylum Bacillota; class Clostridia; order Oscillospirales; family CAG-272; genus CAMEON01. Next base: position 6,100 of record SVTB01000001.1, read on the forward strand.
TTTACACCGTATGTCAAGTGGGAAGCTCAAGAATATTCAGGAAACGGTTGCTCTTGAAGGATCACTTCCTTTTCCTCTTCAAGAGAGTCGGCATCGCAATCGCAGCATAAGCACATAGACCCAGCACGCCGCCCGTCAAAACAATCATGACCTTGAGATGGGTAGAGTACACATAGACCGTCGGTGCCGTTCCCTTAGGAGGCATGACTTCGGGAATATCCGATGGCTCGGTGCTTTCATCGGGATCATTTCCCACAGGCTCGGAGGCCTCGGGAAGGGTGTCCTCGGGGCGCTTGAGTCCCGGCAGTACGTCACTCTCCTCACGAGAGGGCTCGATGGAGCCATCGGCCGTTAGCAGAGCATAGTCATCCACCGCCACCGCATCTCTGCCCTGTCCTTCGGGACAAATATACAGATATGCAAAGCGGTCGTTGGGCGCGGTATCACCCAAATCCATGAACTCCATGATATTGCCGTCAAGCGTGGAATTGTCTGCCCATTTGAAGCCGAGGGCCGTTGCTGTTCCCTCTATTTCCACAACCGATTTGGCAAGGCGAATGACCATCCGTGATCCCTCGACCGTATAGAGAGCCTGACCAATGTGCTTCCCTTCCCAGCCGTCAGCCAAGGATTCCACCGAAACATAGTGACCATCTCTGGCTCGGTTGAGAACCAGATCAAAGCCCTCCCAGCCCGTGGCGGGGTTGTTGTCTGTGTCGATATAAAGGTTCATCCAGTTTTGACCGTCATCCACGATCACATCTCTGGCGGTCTCTGCCATAAAGTAAAGATACTCGGCATCTTGAGAGACCTTCGCTGACACAAAGTCGTTACGGCCGCTGTTGTTGATATAGTTATGACCCGTGAAGTAGCCGTCCTCTTTCCGCCACGCTGTATCCTGCACGTTATCGCCATAAGTCGGGGTAACTGTTTCCCAAGATTCGGGAGCTCCCAGCGTAACAGAAATCTGACCTCCCGCTTCAGTCACCTTACCCGTCCCTTTAAAATCACGGATATAGGACGCCATTTGATAATAGAAATTATCTCCAAAGCCCACCTCTTGGCCACCACGGAGTTTCATGGGCTCGGCATCGCGGGAATACTCGGTATTGAACTGATCCACAAACTGGAATCCAAGGTCCGGTACGCCCGCAAAGGTATCATACCCGCTGGAGGAATGATTCAAACCGGCAACCCATTCGTTCCAACCCGTGATCATCACCATATCGGGATCATAATATTTCACGGCTTCGTACTGGAACGCAAAGCCGAGACCGGCACCCGAATCCAAGGAAAAGCCAAAGTCCTCGTTCTGGATCTGGGGGAATTTGGTATTGAGATAAGAACGCCCCTTGCTGGTGGTGGGATGGTGTCCCACACAGAGGGCAAGCTGTTCAAAATTGCCGTTCAAATCACGACCGGGACCACCCAAAACGTAACGGAAGGTGCCGTTACGCCCCTGGTATTCTTGGAGCCAGTTCCAAGCGCCGTCCGCATCTTTCCATGCCCAGCAATCACGCACAGTAAAGGTCTCGTTGATCCATTGGCCAAGCTCCGAGGTGTCCCCGGCACAGCTTGCCAGGGTCAAGGGCTTCCCTTTATACTGATAGAAAAGCTCTCCGTATTTGGCAAAGCCTGCCTCAGAGTACATTCCGCCGCGGAGCGAACCCATAACGGCATCATACTTGCCCGCGCTGAATACGCAAATATCGGGAGTGGAACCACCTTCCTTGCGAATGGCCAACCAAGTGTCCAGCAAAACTTGAAGTCCTTCAGGATAGTAAGCACCATTGGTAAAATCCAAAAAGACGAAATCCACTCCTGCTGCCTCCAGCTGATAGGCATGCTTGCGGAAAACCCAGGAATCCACATTTTTATAGTAACCAAAGTAGGGCTCGGCCCAATAATAAGAACCGCTTTCTCTTGGATCGGTCAGATGCTCTTTGAGCCCGTCCAAACCGTCTTCCAAAAAGATCTTGGTATTATCCTGAATAAATTCAGAGTCCTCTCCCGTTTGACAGAGGAAATAGAAGACACCCACCTGCTTATCCTCGCGAAGCGCAACGTCCGTAGGGGTTGTGCGGTCGCGGTCGTCCGTGGCCACCCACGTGGAATAGTCCAAAGGCGCTCCCTGCACGTTGGCTTTTTGCACCGCAAGTTCACTGTGCTCAAAGGTCAGGTTGTCGATATGACCCTCCATTCCGTCGGCAAACAAGGTGAAATAGCCGGCGGGACGGAGATCCGAGGATGCTTTTGAGGAAAGAATATCGCCTTGGGCATTCAAAACGGCCAAGGCACCGTTGTATCCGTTGTAGGTCACCGCGCAAAGAAGGGTATCATTTACATACAACTCAATAGCATCAGCCTTGTCTTTGACGGTGATTTTAGCCTCGGAAATTACGGAACTTGCCTGCACAACTGCTTTCAACCGGCTCTCAGGCTCGGTTACCGTAACGGTATTGGTGCCGTCCAACGTAAACCAAATACCCCGACGGTCGGTATCGGTGGCGGTGCGAGAAAGACGCACGCCCAGTGAGAGCTTGCCGCCCGTAATGTTGGTTTCCACCGACATATCGCCGCCATAAAGACCGTAATCGTCTCCCAAAATCAGAGAAGACCCAAAGGAAAAGCTCCCACCCGGCTTACAGGACAGCGTATTCCCGTCAAAGATCATATTGGTACGAAGAGAGGAGGTTGCCAGCACGGCATCGGTGGAGTAATCGGTGATCTCGGTAGAGGAGAAATCGTAGGTGTAAATCGTTTGGTTGGGAGTTACCCAATCGTATTCGCGGTCATCACGCTTAATATCTACGGCGGAAAGCGTAGGCTGTCCGTCTGCCACCACGGTCGTAGGGAAGGCAGTGATCCAAACGGCCAACAGCAACCCCCACGCCACCCATGGACATATCTTGAACTTCTGTTTCATAGCCAACTCACTTTCTCACCTTGACAGTGATGTAGCCTGCGGTGATACCCACAGCTATCAACATAACGGCCGCAAGAATCCAAACAGCAAGGGAATCCTCCACCTCTACGATCACGGGTACAGTTGCCTCGGTTTCAGCCTCAGAGCGTTGCTCCGATGCGAGAGTCTCGGTGGGGGTTTCCGTTACGGAGTCAGTAGGAGCATCGATAGGCGCATCGGTAGGCGCATCCGTAGGTTCTTCCGTAGGGGGTTCGGTCGGCGTCTCGGTAACAGCCTCTATCGCAAGGATCCCGTCTTCGGCCTTGGTCAGCTTACTGTAATTGATAACCAGCGCCTTCCCTGCATCAGAAAGTGCATCGTACAGTGCACGCGCCTCAGCGACAAGCTCTTTGGCATCTTCCACATTCTTGTCCGTCACCTTGGCGGGCAGCTTGTTAATAGCCAGAATCGTCTGATACGAAGGATTTGCCTTCACACGGACGTTATCCACAGCCATATTGGCAGCGCGGGTTGTCCAACCCATAATGGATCCGTCGCTGGACAGCAACGGATGGGTATAGGTACCCTTTTCGTTGCCCTCGGCATCGTAGAGCTTGGCAGAGCCGAAGCACTTACCTTCAGACTCATGCTTATCATAGACATGGCCGGGATCAGCCAAGGTAATGTAGCACATAAGCGTATCATTCACATAAATCGTCATTTCACTACCCGTGTCTGTCACGCGGAGATTGTAGGGATATGAAGCTCCTGCGGGCAACGGGAAGGTTACGGTATTGTTTTTCAGGCGAGCAGTCTCGGCTGCCTGTTCGTCATAAGTCTTGACATTAACGCCCAGTTGGCCGCCACGAGTATAGAGAAATAAGCCCGACTGGCCCACCGAGGTATCAGGGTGTCCGTCACCCTCATAGAAGGCCGCCGTTGTCTTCGGCGCACGGACAAATACACCCGTCTGCACGCTTCCCTGCGCCTCCAGAATATCCAGAGAAAATTCATAGGCGCCTACCACGGGCGTAGCGCAATAAATCTGCGTGAAAACGTGAGAAAAAAGATACAGATTACCCGAAGCATCCTCCTGTACGTTGATGATGCCATCTCCGATGGAATTGTAATCGCAGACAAAGAAATTCGGCATGGTGGTGGAGCTGACATTGATATTCTTTTCGTACTCTTCAAAACTTTCCTCGAATATCACCGCCATGCTCCCGTTCTCGTCGGCAGAAACAAAAAACGTGGCTAAGCTAAAGAGCAGGCATAGGGTCATCAGCAGGACAAACAGATTTCGCTTCATGAAATACTCCTTTCGAATTCAAAAAGCCCCGAGGCGCGTATTCGGAATTTCCCGACAAAGGGACTCTTCGCTCATATTCAAATACGCCAGTACCGCACGGGGTACTGACACTCCGATATACAATATCGCCCTTCATATCCTTTTCCACAAAGGTTCTTAAAGAGGGCGTTGGGGAAACTTCTTTTAAGAAGTTTCCCCAACAAAAGCAATCAGAAAATAGGATACCCGGCCTTCTCGTGAGCCTCAATGAGCTCGTCACAGAGGGAAACGATCTCGTCGGTGGACAGCTCGGCACCGGTATGAGGCTCCATCATAGCAGCCTGATACAAGGTCTCGCGCTTGCCGGTGTGAGCGGCCTCGATGGTCAGCATCTGAGGATAGATGTTGGAGGCGTTCATAGCAGCCAGCTGGAGAGGCAACTCACCAACATGAGTGGGAGTGATACCGTTGTTGTCTACGAGGCAAGGCACTTCCACGCAGGCATCCCAAGGCAAGTTGGAGATACAGCCGTGATTAAGTACGTTACCGCCGATCTTGTAAGGGGTGTTGGTCACGATGGCTTCCATAATATGGGATGCGTACTCCAAAGAACGGGTGTGCTGAACGTTGCCGCCGGCCATCAGCTCTTCCTTCTGCTTCTGCCAGCCCGCGATCTGGGCAACACAACGACGAGGATACTCGTCCAGCGGAATGTTGAACTTCTCAATCAGGTCGGGACGGTTGGGCTTGATGTAGAATGCGTTATACTCGGCGTTGTGCTCCGAGCTTTCAGTGCAGTAATAACCCAGCTTATCAATGTAGTCGAAGCGAACCATGTCATAATGCTTTTCGGTGGCGTTCTTCTCCTTGGCGCGGCGGCGGATTTCGGGATAGAGGTCATTGCCGTTCTTATCCTTGATCTCCAGCAGCCATGCCATGTGGTTAATACCCGCGATCTTTGACTGAGAGCCCTCAATCAGCTCGGGCATACCCACACCATGCAAAATGGCGGGCACGCAGACCTGAACGCTGTGGCACAAACCCACGGTCTTCACACCGGTATGTCTCTGCATATAGCCTGCCAGAATGGCCATAGGGTTGGTGTAGTTGAGGAACCATGCGTCAGGGCAAACCTCCTCCATGTCACGGGCAAAGCCCTTGAGAACGTGGATGGTTCTCATACCGCGCATAATACCGCCGATACCGAGGGTGTCTGCGATGGTCTGACGCAGACCGTACTTCTTGGGAATCTCGAAGTCAATGATGGTGCAGGGATCGTATAAGCCGACCTGAATGGCATCCACCACGAAGTTGGCACCGCGAAGAGCATCCTTGCGCTGTTCCACGCCCAAATACTTCTTAATAGTGGCGCGGCCCTGGTTGATGGTGTTGTTCATGGCGGTGATCAGGAGATAGGACTCCTCCAAGCGGTTGGCATCAATGTCGTAAAGCGCGATCTCTACATCGTGGAATGCAGGACACAACATGGTGTCACCCAAAACGTTTTTGGAAAATACGGTGCTGCCGGCACCCATAAATGTTACTTTCATGACAGACTCCTTTTATTTTTTATTTTATTTTTAAACAACGGAATACAACCCTCTATGTAGTCTCTCTATAGCCTTTTATAGTTCTTGAAGGGGCTCGCCTTATCTCACAATCTCGATACCGAGGGGAGCTTCGATTTCAACGACGGTTTCGCCGTTTTGATCCTTGTGAGCCCAAACCTTGATCTCGCCCTTAGGGGTGGGGTAAGTGCCCTTGGCCCAATCCAACCATGCCAGATCAGGCTTGACCTCGTACTTGCCGGGAGCAATATTCTTCACGCCCAGCACGTAGTTGGAGAGATAGGGACAGGGGCCGGAAGCCCAGCCATGGCAGAGGGAATGACGGAATTTGATATAGCAGTAGTTACCGTAGTCACCATGAATGTCCACCATACCCTCAGGAACTACCTCGTCGATACGACCGGCGTTGATCATCCAATCGAGATCAAAGTCCTCCCAGAACGTGGTAGCACCCATATCCAGCATACCGCCCCAGTATTCCTTCATGTCGCGGAGCGCGCCTGCATGGTCACCCGCAGCGGCCTTGGCAGCCATAATGTAGTAGCCCATGAAGGTGGAATAGCCGTGACCGCCACCGGGAACCAGAACCTTTTCGTTGACCTCAACGGGATCAGCCAAACCTGCCAGCACCATGAAGGAGTTCGCCTGTTTGGCGGTGGTGGGCTCGGGCTTGTGAGCCTTCATGCGCTCGGCAGAGGCCTCACAGAGAGCGGCAGTCTCATCCTCGCCCAACTCGCGGAGCAGATAAGCACCGTTGTCCAGAGCCAACTTCAAAAGGCCTTGGAAGCCCACGTGCTTGGCCACAGGATCATCGTTGGTGGGCCAGTCCAGGAGACGGCCTTCGGGAAGGGTCTCGCCGCCGTCCTCGTCCACAAAGGAGGCAAGCAGGGTCAAGAGGCCGCGGAGATAATCTCTCTGCTCCTCCAGATATGCTTTGTTACCAAAAGCACGGTACCAGTCGCAGTGGATCAGGAGCCACCAGATGGAGTAAGCGGAAATGCCATTCATCCAGGCACCCACGGGGGTCTCGTCACGAACAACGTCCAGAGAGCGGGGCACAATTTCGTTGTAACCGAAGGTAGCCAAAATGGTGTTAACCTCAGTGTGCATATCACCGATCCATACCAGGCGGTCACGCTTGATGCCATCCCATAGGTATTCTTGCATATTGACGTGGGCGGTGTAAGCGGCGGTGTTCCAGATGCGGGTCAGCTTTTCGTCGGAACAGGAGAAAGAGCCCTTGTAGTCAAGGTCGAGGTAATGAACCACACCCTGCACAGCCTTGAATTCCACAATGGCATCATCATCAGCCAGCTCAATGCAAACAAATCGGAAGCCCGACTCGTTAGTCTCGTTGGCGGAGTAGAAGCCCACGTTCATGACGCGGTCGCGGGTGGCGTGATCGTTGGTGGTGTTCTTCACCTTCAAGGGAGTGATCGCCTCCATAACGCTCTCACCGGTACGGACGATAATGTTGCAACGAGCGTCATCACCCATGCCCTTGGAGCCGGCATTCCAGATCATAAGGCGAACAGAGCCGGGGAACTCTATGCCGTAATCCAAAACGATCTTTGCGTGGGGCTGACCGGGCTTATTGATCAAGGCGCAACGGTCACCGGGCACCAGGGTAATCTGGTTGCTTCTCTCCTGCAAAAGAGATTCTGCGTTCGTAACGTTGCCCTCGGTGAGCACAACACGCTTGGGCGCGATGTAACGGCGAGTTCTGGGGTCAGTGATACTGCCGTTCAACGCTTGAAATTTTTCATTCAGCTTCATGATTGGGTCTCCTGTTTCGTTTTATTCCAAAAAATTTTCAAATTTAATCACGGCCACATTGCGGCATCGTAACTATGAATAATATACCATATTTTATATCGGCTGTCAATATATTTGGGTAAATTTCGCCATATAGCCCTTAAAATTTTCCAAGGCATTGGAACAAAAAATTTCCAAAATCCTCAGATTATTCATGATGCGGTCATGTTCTTGTGCTATCATAAAAAGGAATCCTCCCAACGCCGCCAAAACCTTCGGAAAGGAGACCCTATGTTCACCTATGACCTAACCGTCAAAGACGGCCGTCCGCTCTATGAAAAGCTCACCGCTTGCATCAGAAACGATATCCTGTCGGGAATTTATACTGCAGGCCAAAAGCTCCCCTCCAAGCGTCGTGCCGCAGTTGATCTCGGTATCAGCGTGGTAACGGTGCAGAGTGCCTACGATCAGCTGTTGGCCGAGGGATATCTTTGCGCAAGAGAAAGAAGCGGTTATTTTGTAGCATCCTTGGAAGAGCTCCCATCTCCCATGCAGAGCATATCGAAAGCACCTACCATGTCCGTGGCAGAACGGTCTCCCCGAGCCGGCGTGATCGACTTGGTCAGCCAGCGTGTATCGCCCCAGCTATTCCCTCTTTCCATCTGGACAAAGCTCTCCCGCCGTGTGCTCACCGAGCAGGGAGAGGCCCTGCTGGCACCCGCTCCCCCCATGGGTCTTCCTTCCCTGCGGGAAGCCATCGCCCGTACCCTACTGACCACCCGGGGAATTCACACCTCCCCCGATTGTATTCTCATCGGCGCCGGTAACCAAGGACTATACCATACCCTCTTGCTGTTGCTGGGACAGGAGCGTCTGTGGGCAACCGAAAATCCCGGGTATTCCCTAATCCCCCGCCTTTATCGCCAGATGGGAGCGCAGGTAACCTGTCTTCCCATGGACGAGCAGGGCGTGGAGCTCCTTCCCCTGGAGGCATCGGGAGCATCGGTGTTGCACATATCCCCTGCCCACCATTTTCCCACGGGTATCCTTACGGGTGCCGCCCGCCGCCGCGAGCTTTTGCGTTGGGCGGAGGAAAATCATACGCCCAAACGATACATTTTGGAAGATGATTACGACAGCGAATTTCGCATGGGCGGCCGTCCCATCCCTCCCCTTTGCCGCGGCGCGGAGGAGTCCTCCGTTATCTATATCAATACCTTCTCCAAAACCATTTCCCCCTCCCTGCGTATTGCTTACGCCGTCCTGCCTCCTGCCTTGGCCGAAACCTATGAGCAGAAGCTATCATATCTGGCGTGCCCTGTTCCTTCCTTTGAACAATACGTTTTGGCGGCGTTTCTCAACGAGGGCTATTTCGAGCGGCACATCAACCGTACCCGCACCCGTTACCGAGAGCTCCGAAACGCTCTGCTCTCCGCCCTGTCCCAAAGCCCCTATGCTTCTAAGTATTCCGTCAAGGCCGCCGACGGAGGACTTCACTTTCTTCTGCAGCTGGAGATACCCCTTTCGGATCAAGTCATAAAGGCCAAAGCCGCCGATCTGGGCATTGAGGTCAAAACCCTGAGCGACTACTTTGATCCCACGGAGCCTATCCCCCATACCCGAACCTTGGTCGTCAGCTACGCAGGCCTTTCGGGAGAGCAGATCCCCTCGCTGATTTCTCGTCTTGACAAGCTCATATCGTCGTCATCCCGATCCCTTCCAAAATCCTCTGTGTAATGTACAAAAACACATAGCCATCATTTAACTTTTTGTATATATTAACCGTTGAAAATGAATGAGTTGTATGATATAATGTTGGCGTGCATATTCATGCAATCATTATTCATTAAGGAGTAAAGAAAATGAAAAAGTATTTGGCTATTTTTATGGCCCTGGTACTGGCTCTGTCCTGCATGGTGATCTTCTCTGCTTGCGGCGATAACAACTGCGCCGATGGAGAGACCGCGGCCCCCACCGATGCAGCAGATTCTATTGCCGCTACCGAGGCAGGTACCACCGCCCCCGACGAAGGCGAAAAGCCCGTTCTAAAGATGGGTACCAACGCTTACTTCCAGCCCTACGAGTTCTACGAGGGTGAGAAGATCGTAGGTATCGATGCCGAAATCGCTGCTGCTATCGCAGAGAAGCTGGGCATGACCCTGGAGATCGTGGATATGGAGTTTGACTCCATCCTGACCGCCGTCAACGAGGGCTCCGTGGACTTCGGTATGGCCGGTATGACCATCACCGATGATCGCCTCCTGGAGGTTGACTTCTCCATCAGCTACGCCAATGGCGTGCAGGCTATCATCGTCAAAGAAGATTCCCCCATCACCTCCGTGGACGACCTCTACGCCGAGGGCGCTTCCTACAAGGTAGGCGTTCAGCTGGGCACCACCGGTGACGTTTACGCCACCGATGACTTCGGTTCTGACAACGTAACCACCTACAGCAACGGCAACGAGGCTGTGCTGGCTCTGGCCGGTGGTTCCGTGGACTGCGTCATCATCGACAACGAGCCCGCCAAGGCTCTGGTGGCCGCTAACTCCGGTCTCAAGATCCTGGAGACCGAGTACGCCAACGAGGACTACGCCATCTGCGTCAAGAAGGGCAACTCCGAGCTGCTGGATAAGATCAACGCCGCTATCCTGGAGCTGACCGAGGACGGTACCATCGAAGGTATCGTGGCAAAGTACATCAAGTGATCACGGTGGCATTCCGAAAACTCTTTTGAAAGCACCCGAATGGGACGGGCAACCGTCCCATTCTTTCTATGGATATCTTTGAAGCTTCGCGGCCAAAATCCTTGACCGTCAAGCTTTGCAGATATCACAAAGCTTCTCTTGAAACCCTATCGTCGAAAAACGACAAGACAACTTTAAAGCAGCCCATAGTCTTACGAAAGGAATGCGAAAGCATGAATCATCATTCCAACAAAAAGAAACAAAGGCGGATCATCAACATAAGCTTGGTGGCCCTCTGTGTGGTCATTCTGCTCTCCGTGGTACTGGTTGACTTTATTTCCAACAAAAGTACCACCGCTTCTCTCACACCCGAAGAGGCGCAAATCCAAATCGACGAGCTGATCGCGAGCCTGCCCACAGCCGTAGCCAAATGCTCCAAATATGTGGTGGAAAACACCCATATGCAGGTTTTATCGGTAGAGCCCGGCGACAAGCGGAACTTCGTAGTCAAGGTCAAGTACGATACCGTGGACGTGGCCTCCATGTACGAGGCGCACAAGGATCAGATTTTTGAGACGGCCTGGAATTACGCCGAGGGTGTCAAGGCCGAGGGCAAGAAGGTCAACGCCACCATGATCCAGATCGAGGTGCAGAAATACATACTGGCACAGCTTGAAAGTGGCACCTGGAAGATAAACGGCGAGGTGGAGGTATACTTTTACGATGTCCGCGCCGAAAAGCTGGAGATGTACCTTTCCGACGATGCGCTGAATCACCTGCTGGGCGGCTATATCGCCGTCAAGGACGACATCAAAGCTACCACCGAGATCACCGTGGGCGGCAAGACGGTGTCTATCGCTTCAGACAATACCTTCCGTAACGGTATCAACCAGTGCTTTGGCTTGGACAATTACGATGCAGAAGTGCCCGATACATCCTCTCCCTTGCAGCAGAAGTGGAACGCGGTCAAGGCGGATTTCCACAAGAACTTTATTGAAGACCAGCACTGGAAGTATATCGTGGAGGGTGTTGGCAATACCCTGGCACTCACGGGGCTTTCTCTCCTTCTGGGTATCGTGCTGGGTCTCTTTACCGCCATCGTCCGTGTGGTGTTCGAAAAGACGGATAGGCTGTATTACCTTGATAAAATTTGTAAGGCCTACGTTGCCATCATCCGCGGCACGCCTCTGATGGTTCAGCTTCTCATCATTTACTTCGTCCTGCTGTTGCCCATCGGAATCGAAAAATTCCCTGCGGCGGTACTGTGCTTCGGCCTCAACAGCGGTGCTTACGTCTCCGAGATCATCCGCGGTGGTATCATGTCGGTGGATGCGGGACAGACCGAGGCCGGCCGCTCCCTGGGCTTCGGTTACGGTGCCACCATGTTCCATATCGTTATGCCCCAGGCCTTTAAGGCTGTCCTGCCTGCGCTCTGTAACGAGTTTATCACGCTGCTCAAGGAGACCTCCGTAGCCTTCTACATCGGTGTGGCAGACCTGACACGAGCGGGCATCAAGATCCGTTCCATTACCTATAGCAACTTTATGCCCCTGGTGGCGGTTGCGCTCGTTTATCTGTTCTTGGTTCTGATCCTCACCAAGCTGGTGGGTATTCTCGAAAGGAGGCTGCGCAAGAGTGAACGCTGATAACGTACTGGTCAAGGTCACAGACCTCAAAAAGCATTATAGCGACGGCGAGGTTCACGCTCTGGACGGTGTCTCCATGAACATCAGCCGCGGCGAGGTGGTAGTCATCATCGGCCCCTCGGGCAGCGGCAAATCCACCTTCCTGCGCTCCCTGAACCTTTTAGAGGAGCCTACGGGCGGCGAGATCCTGGTAGGCGGTGTCAACCTCATGGACAAAAAGACCAACATCAACCTGCACCGCCAAAAGATGGGTATGGTCTTTCAGCACTTCAATTTGTTCCCCCACATGACCATCCTTCGCAATATGACCATCGCCCCCATGAAGCTCCTCAAAAAGTCCAAGGAGGAGGCCGAGGAGAAGGCCATGGAGCTTTTGCAGATGGTAGGGCTCAAGGACCGCGCCCTGGCCTATCCCAGCCAACTTTCCGGCGGACAAAAACAGCGTGTGGCCATCGTTCGTGCCCTTTGCATGGAACCCGAGATCATGCTCTTTGACGAGCCTACCTCTGCCCTTGACCCCGAAATGGTTGGCGAGGTGCTGGAGGTCATGAAGAAGCTGGCACACGACGGCATGACCATGGTGGTGGTGACCCACGAGATGGGCTTTGCCCGTGAGGTGGGATCCCGCGTGGTCTTCATGGACGGGGGACAAGTCATTGAAGAGGGCACCCCCGACGAGATCTTCAACCACCCTAAGTCGGACAGATTACAGGGATTTTTGGCCAAGGTACTCTAATCAGGGGAAAGACTTGTCCTTCCCGAAATAATTGACACAATAAGGAGAAACGCATGAATAAGCTGGTCATGGTCATCAACGGACGCGGCGGCGTGGGTAAGGATGCCCTCTGCGACGCGCTGACCAAAGAATTTAAGGTGATCAACAAATCTTCCGTGGATCCCATCAAGGAAATCGCTAAAGCCTACGGCTGGCAGGGGGAAAAGACCCCAAAGGCACGGAAATTCTTGGCAGATCTCAAGCAGGTGTTTGTGGAGTACAACGATCTGCCCACCACCTATCTGGTTAAACAATACGAGGCCTTCATGCAAAGCGATGCCGACATTCTCTGTGTCCATATCCGTGAAGCCTCGGAAATCGAAAAATTTGTGAAAAGAATCCCCTCCGCCTGTATCACCATGCTCATCCGCCGTCCCAATCCCGACGGAATACCCTATGGCAACGCCGCTGATGATGAGGTGGAAAACTACGTCTACGATCACATATTTGACAACGTCCTGCCGCTGGAAGAAAGCGGAGAGGCCTTCCGCCTTGTGATCCGCGATTACCTTCTTGCATAAAGTCAAAACGCCCGCACTGGTTGCGGGCGTTTTTTAATGAATCAGGATGCCGGCTTATCAAAGCCGTGAATAAATCCGCTGACATCGGCGGAGCAAATGTCTCCGCCGATTACGCGGTTGCGATAGACCAGTACATTGGCGTACACCGGCATTTGATACACCTTCCCTTCAAACTCACCGTAATTGGTAACCTTAAAGGTGTATCGGATAACCTCCTTCTTTTTATACTTGGACAGATCCAGCCCTTGCGACTTTTGTAACTCATTATACCCCGCAAAGATTTTGTCAAATTCTGCGGGAATGGTCACCGTAACGCTCTCTGCCGATCCTGCGTCTACCACCCAGCCAAACTGACCGAGAAAGCCCGCTGCATCATCGGAACAGCGCACTTTTTCATATTTGATGCTGACAGTCTGGGTTTCATCTTCTCGACCGCTGACTTGTACGTCCGGATTGACATTTCCCGCCGTGTTGCTCTGCCCTGATGCGTAGGCCGGCACAAAAGCAATCAGCGCCACCAGTGCGGCCAACGCCACACAAACAATACCAAAGAATTTAATGGTACTTGCACGCATGGAATAAATAAACATATCAATACCCCCATCAAAAATTCATTTTCTCGGTATAACCTATGCTTCGGCGTGGAATGATATGACAGACTACCGCATTTGCTTGAATCACTTCACCCCAAAATTTCCAATTTGTTGTTTATCTTTTTTCCACTTTCTTTCCTCGTCGAAAGAAAGTGGAGTAAAGAACGCCGCTCAAGGGAGATCTCTCAAGGTGACGCACGCCGCCTATGGCGGCAACAGCGTGTAAAGAACCTCCACACCCGATGCCCCGCCCCCACGGCGTTGGCTGACATAATACACGCGATAGCCGCCAAAGGCGGCGTGCGTCACGATGGGAGTTGGGTCCTGAGGGAGAACCGTAGGTTCTATCCCTCAGCGGCGCCTCTTTTGTAACTTTTCTCTCGACGAGGAGAAAAAAGTTAGTAAGTTAAACAACAATTTATTTAACCAATCCTTTCATATGGCGTAATTTTGCAAAAATATTTGAAAATTTTCCATGCAACCCCACTTTTGGGAATATCTTTCCGTATTAGATAGTGGAAGGCCAAACACCCTTCACTACAGCAAAGGAGCACCGCTATGAATATGAACGCAGAACAGCAAAGACAGCCAGCCATGAAACATCAAACTCAAAATATCAAGCCCAGTCTTTCCTACCGTTTGTTTTCCACCAACTGGGGACTTATTCTCGTGGGCGGCTTGCTCGCTTTCGCCATCGGGGCAGCCACCCTTCACAATGGTTACGTTGAGTCCAAAGCGCAAGAGGTTCCCGAAGTGGAAGTGGAAGCAGTTGCCGAAGCAGAAGCTTTCATCCCTTAAATTGCATCCTTCTTAATTGATATATTTTTCATTTTCTTCTTTCCTCCTCAAGTCCACCGAAAATCTCCATCGGTGGCAAGGGGTAGTATTCGTAGTACTACCCCTTCTTTTTTCAGCCACACTCTCTTTTCTTTTTCCTTGCTCATGTCAATGGGCGGCCGAGGTGATTTTTGGGGTAAATCGCCTCGGTTTTTTTGCGGATCATGCCCCCTTCCTTTCAAAACATCCAATCAAAAACTGCACCCTACGGTCACCCGCAGCGTGCAGTTTTTTAGATTCATTTCTTACAAAGTGGCAAATCAGCGATTCTCTCTCTTTTTGAGAAGAAGAGCGCCGCCGCAAAGAGCCATCAAGGTCATGGCGCTGATAGCCATAGCAGAAGCGCACCCGCCCTGGTCAGGTGTAGCGACCGTCGCATCGGGCTCGGTGACTTCGGGAGTCGCAACGGGAGCTTCGGTGGGTACATCCGTGGGCGCGTCGGTAGCGACGGGTGCCTCGGTGAACGCATCCGTAGGCTCTTCGGTGGGGGCTTCGGTAGGCTCCTCAGTGGGCATCTCAGGCTCGGAAACCGCCACATTCTCTAATGTTAAGAAGTGGAGCAGCTTTTCGGTATTACCGGCGGCAACAACACCAAAGCGCAGGGTAACCGTCTCTGCATCAATGATGGAAAGATCGGCAGTAGCATCAGCAAATACAGCCTTGGCTCCAGCAGCAGAGGTCAGGTTGCCTGCGGTTGCCGCATTCTGAGCGATCTCATCGCTTGCATCCGAGCGAACGGTATTGGTGCAAGGATACCAAGTTTCACCGTCTACGGACCAGAACAGGTCACCTTGTCCGCCGTTGACGAACACCCAGCCGCTGATTTTTACCTTTTTTTCCACGGCCGTCACGGTGTCGGAAACTACGGCAGGCTTGATGGAGGCAGCCTTTTCTGCGTCAGACCAAGAAGAGGTGTATTCGGGATCACGCAGACCCATGAGGTCGGCATATGCCACACCATTGATACTCTCGGTTTTACCAATATAACGGTAAGAATAAGAGGGAGTGGTCTTGAGCGCGCTGTCCTCAGGATTGGGCTCTTCGGGCTTATAGCCGCCCTCGGGATCGGGGAGAAAGGCCGTGTTATAGCTTTCCAAATTGCCGGGAGCAGCATCCACGCCCTCATACACGATGGCCAAGCCGTTGATAACGCCGCGAACGCTGTTGGCGCCGTCTACGGCGGCAGATCTGCGGACGTAGTTATCGCCGGACAGGGTCACCATGGTGGTAGATCCGCCTCCGTCAAAGAGAATGGCAGTCTTCAGACCCAGTTCTTCGCAAAGGCGGGAAAGATTCTCCATAGTACAAGAAGCGCGGGAACCATCGCCCTTGGGAGTGGTAGACACCAGCAAAGGAGAGCCGTCGGCGCGAAGGCCTACGATGGAGCAAGGATAGTTCGTCTTGTTGCCTTGCTGGCCGGTGTAGCGGCCGTTTTCAATCAAGGTGAAGAAGCCGGCGATCGCATCAGTCACGGTAACCCACTTTGCCTTCTGTGCGGAGCTCATGCTGTCGCTGTTCACCGAGCAGGCGAACATGATCTTGTCACCTACGCCATACTTGCCGTCGATATTCTTGATGCTGTTGCCGCGGGCGGAAATCACAATGGTGTTCTTGTCAATGGCGGGACGTTGGGTCTTGTCGCCGCTCTTGAAGATGTGGGTAACCGTACCCGTCACGGTTTCGCTGAGAGAAAACGCGGTATCAGCTGCATTGACGTAAATTTCATAGGCATCTTCAAAAGCCATGGACACGTCACCGCCGCGCTGGTTATAGATAATGATAGAGTTGGGCGCAGGCAGACGGTTGATGCCTTGAGCAGAAACGACAGAGCCCGAGCCTGTATTGGTCATCTTGATACCAATGCTGGGCTTACCGATCATATAAGAGCCGTCGGGCAGCACGGCAAACACCGGGCCGAGAGACGCGGGTGTGCCGCGCTCCACATTGTCCTTCTTCGCCAGGTTGTTTTCATCGTTGATCTGTGCGGTAGCCCAAATCTCGCCGTCAATGATCTGCAGACCACGGGACACGGATACGTGCTTGACAGCGGGGCCGCTGGCGGCTTCGCCGTCACCGTCATAGTCGGTGTGGTAAACGATCCAAGGGTCGCCGTTGACAGCGGCCAGCACGGTAGAGTCGGTGTGCGTCTCGTTGTACTTGAGAGCCGAATTACCCATGGTCGCACGGCTCCAGTTGTAGGTGCCGCCATTGAGTACCTTAAAGGTAACACCGACGGCGTCATTGACATCAATGACGTTTAAAAGACCCTCGCGGGAAAGGCTATATTTAGAGCCCGAGGTCAAGGTCATCTGGGTAAGGGTTACACCCGTATCCTTACCATTCAACTTGATATTTTCGGCGTGAATTACATCGGCACCTGTGATGGGGTCAACCGCAGACACCGACAGCATCATGGCGAAGATGCCCAGCACAAGGGACAGCGCCATAACGAGAGACAAACATTTGATGTTTCTTTTCATTGTTGCGATCCTTTCGCTTATTTTTTCAAACACAGTATTTCGTCCCTGACGGATTCAAGGGAAAGCCTTTCTTTTAAAAGACCTTCCCTTGGGTCATAGCACCATCATAGCCGGACTCAGTCCACCCATAAGAATCCACAAAATCAAGAACACAAGGCAAATAATACCCAACGTAATGAGCATAGGCACGAACATCATTTTCACAGCGCCGAAATAAGTCGATGAACATTCCTGAAATCGATTCATGGGCTTGCCGCGCTTGGTCAGGGGCTTTTGTTTATTCGGACGGTTACCGCCCAAGCCCTTCCCTACCGGCGACATATCCACTACGGTGGAGCCGTCATCGATCCAGGTGATCTTTTCGCACTTTTTTTTAATGTTTTTCTTTTTGCTCATAACACATCAGGTATCCAACAGATGGCAAGCCGCGAAGTGGCCGGGCTCGTATTCACGGTATACAGGCACGTCGGTCTTGCATCTCTCGGTGGCGTGGGGACAACGGGTATGGAAGCGACAACCCTTGGGAGGATTGGCGGGCGAGGGAATGTCTCCCTTCAGCACGATGCGCTCCATCTTCTTGTCGGGATCGGGGTTGGGAATGGCGGAAAACAGTGCTTGGGTATAGGGATGCAGGGGATTAGAGAAGATATCTTTCTTATTACCAAACTCCACCATACTACCCAAATACATAACACCGATCTTGTCAGAGATAAACTTAACCACCGACAGGTCGTGGGAAATGAACAGATAGGTTAGGCCCCTCTCTTTCTGCAGCTTTTTGAGCAGATTAATGATCTGTGCCTGAATGGACACGTCCAGCGCCGACACAGGCTCGTCGCACACCACCAACTTGGGGTTGACGGACAAGGCGCGAGCAATACAGATTCTCTGACGCTGACCGCCCGAAAACTCATGGGGATAGCGCTCGTAGTAATAATCGCGGAGACCGCATTGCTCCATGAGCTTGAGAACGTAATTCTTTACCTCGAAGGGGGGAACGATCTTATGCACCCTGACGGGCTCAGACAGAATATCGCCTACGGTGGCTCTGGGCGGCAGGGAGGAATAAGGATCCTGGAAAATAATCTGCATCTCGGTGCGCAAGGAACGCATCTGAGAATTTTTATAGTTGGTGATATCCTTGCCGTCAAAAATGATCTGTCCTCCGCTGGCGGGATGGAGCTTTAAGATGGTACGTCCCATGGTGGTCTTACCGCAACCCGATTCTCCGACGATACCCAAGGTCTCGCCCGGGTGGAGCTCGAAGGACACGTTATCCACGGCGATGAGCTCTTGCTCTACCTTACCCATGAGAGACTTCTTGATGGGAAAGGCTTTTCTTAAATTGCGCACCTCCAGAATGGGGGCATCATTCATATGATCAGCCATGATACTCCTCCTCTCCGTACAGGTGACAAGACACGAAATGGGTGGGGCTGACTTGGATCATCCCGGGATAATCCCCCGAACACTTGCGTATACACTTGTCACAGCGCTCCTTGAAATAGCAATGGTTGGGCATATTCACAGGGTTAGGGACATTGCCGGGGATGTTGAACAGCGTATCGGAATCCGAGTCCATGGTGGGCTTGGATTTTTGCAGACCGATGGTGTAGGGATGGCGGGGATCGTGGAAGATCTCCTGCACGGTTCCCTTCTCAATGACACGGCCGGCGTACATGACCACAACATAATCCGCCATTTCCGCGATCACGCCAAGATCGTGGGTGATGAGCATAATGGATCCGTTGATTTTGTCCTTGAGGTCGCGAAGCAGATCCAGAATCTGCGCCTGAATGGTTACATCCAAGGCAGTAGTAGGCTCGTCTGCAATAATAAGGCGGGGATTGCAGGCCAACGCCATGGAAATCATGACACGCTGACGCATACCGCCCGACAACTCGTGGGGGAAGGCATCGTACACCCGCTCCGGGGCGGCGATACCTACCAGCTTGAGCATTTCCATGGAGCGGTTCTTGGCCGTCTCCTTGGTGGCACCGGGGGTATGGATAAAGGTGACCTCGTCCAGCTGGTTACCAATGGTAAACACGGGGTTGAGGGAGGTCATGGGCTCCTGGAAGATCATGGAGATCTGGCGGCCGCGGATACGATGAATCTCGCTCATGGGCATTTCCGCAATATCAAACACCTTGTCCTCCATCTCGTAGATGGGGTTACCGTTGGCATCCTTTTCCCCCGTGGGAATGGTATTGCCGTGGGCATCACGCTTGAAATCGTGGGAATTGAAACGGATATGGCCGGAATAGATCTGACCTTGGGGCCCTTGGAGCAGGCGCATCACCGACATACTGGTGACAGACTTACCACATCCCGACTCGCCTACGACGCCCACCACGGCATTACGGGGTACATCGAAAGACACGCCATTGACGGCCTTGACCACACCCTGATCTGTGAAGAAGTAGGTGTGTAGATCCTCGATCTCCAAAATATTAGAAGAATCCCGCATCGCGGTCACATACTCGAATTCCTGCGCCCTGCGATACTTTTTTTTCTCTAACTCGTTCATGATCTTACGGTTAGACTTAGCAATAGCACGAATCTCTTTGCCGGATAAATAATGAGACTGTTTCTTTTCTGCCATGGTTTACCTCCTCATCTTGGGGTCAAGGGCATCTCGCAGGCCATCGCCGACAAAGTTAAAGCCAAGCACGGCAATGATGATGCAGATACCGGGAGGTCCCCATACGTTAAAGTAGTTTTTCAGAATATTGGGATCCTCTGCCACAATGTTAATCATGGTTCCCCAGGCAGCGTAAGGCGCGCGGACGCCCATGTTCAAGTAGGAGAGGGAAGCCTCATACAGGATCATGCTACCCAAAGACAGAGTCATAGACACAATGAGCTGGGGCATGACATTGGGGATCAGGTGCTTGAATATTTTACGAGGCACCGAATAACCCATCGCCTCAGCGGCCACCATGTATTCCTGCTCACGCAAGGACAGGATTTGGCCGCGCACCAAGCGGGCCGTACCCGGCCAGGAAAACAGCGTCAGATAGGCCATCAGGTAGTAAATACGGTGCTGAGATTCCACGTCAGCGGCATCCAGCAGCGTACCGATGATCAACAAAATGGGGAATCCGGGCAGGCACATCAAAACGTCGCAAACTCTCATGATGACATTGTCCACCACGCCTCCGAAATAGCCGGCAATACCGCCGAAGACGATACCGAACAACGTGATGGCAAACACAGCGATAAAGCTGACCATCAAAGAGATACGCCCACCATACATGAGACGGGTAAAGACATCTCGACCGTACTTGTCCGTACCCAGGAAATGTCTTCCGTCGGGCTTGGCCAATGAGTTAACACCCTTGCCGGTTTCGACTACCTGGATGAAGGTATACTCTTCCCCGTCCACAGTAAAGGTAACCTCCTGCTGGGTGATCTCCAGCTTGCCCTCGTCCTGCTGCGTCTCACCCCAGGCGGTATACACCAGAGGGCCCAACCAGCAGAAGATGAATAGGCCGACCACCATCACCAATCCCACAACGCTCAGTTTGGAACGGAAGAAACGGCGCATGACCATGCGACCGGGAGACATCAGGCGTACATTTTTGTCCAAAGGCTCGGTGTCCTCAAGGGTATCCGGGGTTTTCAGAAGTTCCTCGGCTACGGCCTCGGTCTGCGCGGGATATTTATTTGATTGACTCATATCTCTCGCCTCCTTAACCAAGCTTAACTCTGGGATCTACCACTGCATACATCAGGTCTGCCAACAGCACACCCAGCACGCTGAGTAGCGCCAGGAACATATTGTAGCCCATGATGAAGGGGATGTCCGCCACAATCATGGCCTTGTAAGCGATGTTACCGATACCGGGCAGGTCAAAGACCTGCTCGGTAATGATAGCACCCGAAAACAGCGACGGCAGAAGTCCTGCCAAAGAGGTGACCAAAGGAATGAGAGTATTACGAAAAGCGTGCTTGTAAATAACCTTGCTCTCCTTCAGGCCCTTGGCGCGTGCTGTACGGATATAATCCGAATTCAGCACCTCCAGCATATTGGTGCGGGTCATTCTCATACGGGCGCCGATACTTAGAATGACCACCGTCAAAACAGGAATAAACATATGCCTGAGGTAATCAAGGAAGAGAGACACGCCCGTGTAGGATTGTGTGGCATCCACCAGGCCCGACGGTGGGAACCACCCCATCTTATTGGCAAGCAGATCCTTCAGCACTTGTCCAAAGAAGAACGCGGGCAAGGAAATACCCACCATGACGAGCACCGTCACAAGGTAATCGCGGAAGGAATACTGATGGGTCGCGGCGGTGATGCCCAAGGGAATGGCGATCATAAACTCAAAGATCGTTGCAATAAAAGCCACCGCGAAAGAAATTCCCATATGATCGCGGATAACGTCAATGACAGGGGAGCCGTACTTAAAACTGGTACCGAAATCAAAGCGACACAGCTTTACAAGCCAGTTGCCGTAGCCCTTGATGATACCGATGAAGCTGTCGTCTTCCAAGCCGTAGAGAATCTTCATGTTCTCCACCGTTGCCTCGTCGATAACAGCTCCGCCCTGGTTCATGGCGGCCACCTTGTCTTCAATGAAGTTCACGGGCATGGATCTGACCAACACGTAGATGATCAGAGACACCCCCAAAAGGATCAGCACCGACAGGGCCAATCTTTTAATAATGTATTTAATCATAATTCATTTCTCCCGACAGGTTAGTATCAGTCGGCGAATTCGATTTCCCAAATACGATCCAGAGGAGAGGTGTAGGGGTTGAGATCAGCGGCGCTGGGAATAGAATCAGCCTTGATGATCTTTGCGTCGTAAGCATACAATACCTTTCTCTGGTAAACAGGCAGTTCCACAGCCAAATCCAGCACCTTGCTCATAGCCTGCTTGTAAAGGTCGGTACGGATGGTTTTATCTTCGGTCTCGCGGGCGCTGTCAATGAGCTCACTGAGGGTATTCAAGATCTGAGTCTCCTCAGGATAGGAGGCAGGAGATGCCAGAATCTCACGGTAACCCCAAGCCAGCGTGCTGGTGGCAGAAGAGTTTTTGTGGTAAACCTGATACATATCGGGGTCAATGGTGGAGCCCCAAGCGGCGGCCCAAACAGACAGAGAACCGGTGGAGAGCTTGGTCAAAGCCTGGGTGTCGGGCACCACTTCGATATCCCAACCACACTCATTGAGCAGATCAGCGGCGGTCTGGAAGGTCTGGTAAGTAGGGTGCTCGGTCAGGTTGGCACCTGCAATGGTAAAGTCGATGGACAAAGAAGCGTCACCTGCGGAAACGCCGGCAGCCTCCATGTAGTCCAAAATGGCCGTCTTGGCCTCTTCTCTGTTGAAGCGGATGGCAGGATAGCTGTGGAAGTTATCACGGCTGTTATTACCGCTGTCATCCTTGGGATAAGCCCAAGAAACGGTGGACATAGGCCAATAGATAGTCTCAGCCGTACCGGTGGAATAGTAGGACAGGGCCATGCTGGTATCC
This sequence comes from Oscillospiraceae bacterium, assembly GCA_015064015.1. Classification (GTDB taxonomy): domain Bacteria; phylum Bacillota; class Clostridia; order Oscillospirales; family CAG-272; genus CAMEON01. Next base: position 28,638 of record SVTB01000001.1, read on the forward strand.
ATAGCTGTCATAATGGCCTTACGGATATTGATGTTGGGCACCTTGCCTGCGTTGATACCGATATAGCCGTAACCCAGCTGATCGGTGTAAGCCTTTTCGATCCCCTTGGAAGCCATGCCGTTGATACGGTCGATATTATCCTGGGTAAACTGGGGAGTTACGAAGTGAACCGAGCCGGACTCCAAAGCGTTCAGGGCGTTAGCGGCGCTGACTACCTGATATCTGATCTTCTCGATCTTGGGCTGACCCATGAGGAAGTGCTGGCTGGCCTTGAAGTAAACCACGTTGTTGCTGAAGAACTCGGTGCCGGAGGGGTTGTCGCCGTTCTGGCTGTTGGTAGCCACGTACGCGCCTGCACCCATGGGAACCTTGATGTTACGAGAGGACTGAAGCACGTCGGTGTGGAACTCAAAGGATCCGTATGCCACGCCGAACTTGTTGTTGGGAATGTCTACTTCGTAGCCCTCAGCGTAGTAATGCTGAGGAGCCACGGCGAAAGCAAAGTTCCAAATCGCCTTGGGGTCAACACCGTTGATGGTGATTTCCAAAACGTCGTATTCGCCTTCGTTTTTAACAGTACCGTCAGCATTGTGCTCGTGAGCCACGGTGTAGGTGCCGCCGTTGGCGGTAACGGAGGTTTTATCAGAGGTGTGGCCCAGGGAAACGATACCCGAAACGTTGGGGATGGCCAGCTGGCCGTCTTTTACGTTCTCGTGGAGGATAACTTCCTTGGCCTGAGCGGTGTACTCGGTCATGAGCTTCTGCGCGGTAGCCCAGTACATGAGGATGAGGTGCAGCTCCTGCTCCACCTTAGAATCGTATACATACTTGATAGCGGATTCCTTATCCTTTACCACATCGGGGTTGTAGAGACGGATCACTTCCTTGATCTTGGACTTGATATCCTTGTTATTCTCGTCCTTCTCGTATTCGATATTGACGTAGCCCTCGGCATACATGAAGGAGGTCACCTCATCAAACTCACCGGTGGACTTATAGGGCTCCTCCAGGTAAGCTTCCTTGGCAGAAGCATAGTCGGTGTTCAGCTCTTCCTTAAAGTACTGCAGGGTCTTTTCATAGTCGGCCTTCAGTTGATCCACAGTAACGGAGGCGGCATCGTTGGCTACAGCCTCCTTATAACCGTTGGACAGGCTATGGGTGTTGATAGCGTCGATCATCTGTGCATAGGTAGCGCTGTAAGAGCCCTGGGTTTGGGTTTTGCCTACCTGCATATACAGGTTGATGAGCTCGTTGATTCTGTTCTTGGCACGAGCGGTAGCATTTTGGGAAATGGTATCGTCGGTGTTGGTAGAACCCGAACCCAGCACCTGAGTACGGTAATCCTGCAAACCTACGATATCGGTGGAATACATGGTGTTGGAGCCGGTGTATACGGGATCCAGATACACATACAGGTTGAACAGAACGTCCTCGATGGTCAAGGGGTGACCGTCTGAGAACTTGATGCCGTTCTTGATAACGAAGGTATAGGTGGTCTGATCCTTCGCGGAGTCATAGTTCACGGCGTAATCCTTGACAACTACGGCGTGTCCGTCACCACAAGCAACCTTAACCTCGCCGCCCACATAATCCGTGGTCAGCATACTGATCTGGGTCATGCCCACGATGGTACCGTCGGGGGCGGTGGTCGAATAGAAGGGGTTGAACAAGCCGTCCAGCTCTTCGGTCATGATAACCAGCGCGTCGGGCTTGCCTTTGCTCTGCTCCCCTGCGCAGGATGCAAACATGGCCACACAGCCAAGAAGCATGGACAAGCAAAGGACCAGACTGATGATTCTTGTCTTCATTTTTCTTTCCTCCAAATATAATAATACAAAATAATAACGGTACATCAGGAGCCGAAGGTCACGGTAACAGAGCCGCTTTCCTCATGGATCTCCAAAACAGTGGTGTCCTTTTCGGACAAAGCCGTCACGTTTTCGTGGGAAACACCCGTAGCAGTTCCCTGTCCACAGATAAGTCCCACCATGTACTCTCCGGGGTAGCAATCAGCACCCACAATCAGCGTACCGCTGACGGAAACACCGGTCAGGTTGGCACCGTCAGCCACAACACCCGCAAGAACGCCAAAGGCGACACCCGGCATACGGGAGCCCGCGCCGATCTTGTAAGTGACATTTTCAAAGGTTACGTCTATCAGCTCAGCGGATTCAGAAAGTGTACCGAAGAGACCGCCGTAATAGTCAGAGGTATTGGCCTGCTCCACGCTGACGTTGGAGATCTTATGGCCGTTGCCAATGATCTTGCCGGTGAACACGCCCTTCGCCAAAGTAGGCGACCACGTCTTTCCCGTAAAATCAAGATCAGCGTACAGGATATAATTGCCCCCCAAACGACTGTTGCTGTAGAGCTGATCGGGTGTATAAATATGGAACCAATCCCCTTCCAGCCAAGTGGTGTATACCTTGAGGGTAGATACGGTCAAGGTAGCCGTTGCAGGATCGTAGGCACCCTCCAGGGTGCTCTCCACAGTCTGCGTCAATGCCGGATCCAGATACACCCCGTCCAAGGTTTTGTTGTCTACCTTAGGGTATTTTTTCATGTCCAGCTTGCCGGTGCTCTCATTCCATTGAGGCAGCTCCAGGCTCATGCTTTGAATGGTTTCCAAAAGCTCCGCCTCACCGGTGACCGCATCTACGGCATAAAATTCAAAATGATAATACGGAATCCACGCAGCATACAGAGTCAGGTAGTTCTCCTTTGCGTGGTGCTCGGCGTTGGAATCCACCACCAAGGGTTTAGAGAAATCCCAAGGCTTGGCATAGGTGTAGCCTTGAGGTTCACCCGATACAGAGCAGAGCTCTCCGTAGGCATCGAGCGCTTCCCCGTTTTCGTTCACCCGAGGAGTGCGCTCCTGATACCAGCCTGCCAGGAAATGCCCGCTATAAGAGGCGGCGAAGGCATTCTGGGCGCGGGCGGGGTCATCGGGTTGCAAAAGATATGTAAATTTCTCACCGTTTGCATTGGTTTTCATATCGTTTAAGGCGTATACGTCCACCACCGATACGTCGTTAGTGTTGGCAAATACGCCATCCCCTACGTCATATCGGACGCTGATACTATAGCCTTGCTCGTCCAAAACCAGGTAAGGGTCTTCCCACTTACCGCAGGCGGCGATCATAAGAACCGTCAGGAGCAGGAGTGCAAGCAATCCTGACAGCTTACCTATTTTCTTCATGATTATCTGCCTTTCCGGAACGGCAGCATCCTCGGTCGGGGAAAGCAGTTGCCTTCCCCGACCTTTTGTGACTGTCATCCTCGTTTGTTTAAGAAGCTTTGGAGGGCTTATAGCTCCTCGGTGTCTTCGGGCGTCTCGTCTTCATTCTCGGAAGCCACTTCGGTGTTCTCAGAGGTATCCTCAGTTTCATCAGACTTTTCGGGCGCCGCTTTATTGGTTGTTGGAGTTTCTTTTTTCTTACCGTTGATCAGGGAAACCAACGCGGCCGCGATCAGCACAAATGCCAAAGCTCCGCCTGCCACAAGGGCAGAACCCAGCTTGCCTATGCCGGGCGTCGCATCGGGAGGCGTGGTCTCTCCGGGCGTATCCGTACCGGTGGTATCCTCTTCGAGGTATTCCAGATTGGCGATACGCTTTTCTGCCTCAATAAGCTTGGCGTAGCCGTCGCTCACAAGACCTCTCTGCTCATCGGTAGAGATGAGATCATAAGCGGCACGGGCGGCCTGCACCAAAGGCTTATCTGCGAGAGACACCGTCTCAGGTAAACGGTTCACAGCTTCAATAAAGGCCTTGGTGATATCGTCGGGAGCTGCGGCGCCGTCAATGAAAGTAGAGAAATACTGACCCATGATAAAGGTATCGTAATTCTGACCGTTGACGGGACGCACTACGGTAATAGGACTTTCCACGTGGCCGATGTAATCCAGGAAGTTAGCGCCGTAGTAGACGTTGTAGGGCAGGTCGGTGGCGTTCCACATGAAGTAAGGCAGGATCTCGATACCGTCGTACTCCACCTGGGTCACGCCATCAGCCAACACGTAGGTGTAAGTACCCTTTCCGGGCAGGTTCTGACCGCTGGCGAAGTATTCGTAATCGAAGGCTTCCTCCAGGGCAGGCGCATGATAGGAGCTAAAGGACACGGTGGTCAATTTCTCGCAGGCGTAGAATGCCTTGTGACCCACAGCCTTGAGGGTCTCGGGAAGCACGACATAAATCACATCAGCACCGGCGCAGGCCATTTCGCTGATGCGGGTTGTGCCGTCAGCTACCGTGAAGGTCTTCTGACCTTCGACGGGCGCATAGGTGATCAGCTCCAAACCGTAAGGCACCACGCGGTAGAGAGAACCGCTAATGACGCGAACAGTATCACTGATATCAAAGGTGTCGGTCAGAACAGTGTAGTCCTTTCCGTTGAACTGTTCTGTGGTTTCTCCCGTGAAGGTAGGCACACGGCACATCGCGAAGGGATTATCGCCCAGATTGGCAAGCGCACTTCCAAGCTTCACGGTTACATCGGTGATGGTTTCCTTAAGGAACGCCTGCGTACCGACATAGGTCGCGGTAGACAGATCCAACTGCGTCAGGGCAGTAAAGGCAAAGGCATAATCGTCTACGTAGGCAACCTTGGAAAGATCCACATCCGACAGCTGGTGGCTGTAGGAGAAGGCACCCTCGCCCACCTTGATGCCCTCGGCAAGCATAGCCTTGGTGAGATTCAGGTTGCTGTAGAAGGCGTATTTGCCAATCTCGATGCAAGCAGACAGGCTGATCTCGGACAGATTGGTTTCGGCAAAAGCGTTGTCCCCCACAGAAGTCACGGATGACAAATCCATATCTGCCAGAGCCGCGCAGTTCATAAAGGCGCGGGCGGGGATAGCGGTCAGCGCCTGTCCGATCTTGACGGAGGTCAACTCACGGCAGAACGCAAAGGCGGCATCACCCAACTCTGTGACCCCGGAAAGATCCAATGACGTAAAGATGGGCGTATAATAGCGATACACATAGTAGCCCTCTGCATTCAGGGCGGGATTTTGCATACTTGAATCGGTGTAAGCATAGAGCACGTCACCCGAGAAAGCCTCGGAACCGATAGACACGACCTGGGAAAGGTCGATCTGCTTGAGAGACGCGGTATTGTAGAAGGCTCTGTCGCCGATCTTTACACCTTGACCGAGGGTTACCGTCTCCAGCTTGGCGGCATTGACAAAGGCTTCTCTGCCCAAGGTGACGTTGTCGCCGATCGTCAGGCTTGTGAGGGGGGAGGTATATACAAAGAAGTAGATTCCCTTGCCGTTTTCGTCCTCCTCACGGATCGTACCAAAGTTACTGTCCTGACGGAGGGCAAAAGCACGGTTACCGATGATGGCGTTCTTTCCGATGGTCACAGAGGCAAGGGATTTGCACTCATAGAACGCGCGGTCACCCACAATCATATCATCGGGAATGGTTACGGAAGTCAGATTTGTGCCCATAAAGGCGGCCTCGCCAATGAGGCCCAGCGCACCAAAGGAAGGTGCCTCGGTCAGCGCGGTATTGGCAAAGGCATACGCGCCGATCTCGGTCAACGTACCCAACGTCACGGTCTTCAGGTTAGCACAGCCCGCGAAAGCGTACTCACCCACTTTCGTTACACCGGGAAGAACGACGGAGGTCAGGTTTCTGTTACCGGAGAAAGCACCGGCGGCTACGACGGTCACCGTCGTGTCGGCCTTGAACTCACCCTTGACAGCGGAAGACACCAGCAAGAGTTGCTTGCCGTCGGCACTCAGGAGAGCCTGACCGTTGTTGGCCACCTTGAAGGCGGCATTGGCGGAATCAATCACAAAGCTTTCTACCGGTGCACCTGCAAAGGCGTACTCACCGATCACAGCCACATCCTTGCCAAGGTTGACAGAAGTCAGAGCGCCACAGCCGTTGAAAGCATAGGCGGGAACAACGGCGGTATTAACGGTAATGGTTTCCAGAGCCTTACAGCCTGAGAATACATACTTACCCAGCTTGATGAAATCAGCTTTGATCGTCACGGTCTTGAGGGATTCGCAACCCTCAAACACACCGATACCCAAAGACTGGGTCTTTTCGGAAAGGACAATGCCCGCGAGCTTCTTGTTGCCGGCGAAAGCATAGTCAGACACGGCGGTCGCGCTATCCAAAGAAATGGTTCCCTTCAAGGCACAGCCGTTAAAGGCGTTCTGGTTGATAAACTTGACATTTTCAATACCCTTGACTTCCACCAACGCGCTACAGCCGTAGAATGCGCCGTAGTCAATCTTTTTCAGGGTGGAGGGCAGGGTTACTTTCCGGAGGGCTGTCAAATTGGCGAAGGCGTAGGCTCCGATGGATTCCACGCCCTCGGGGATGATGACCTCTTCAATGGTATCATCGCCCAAGAACCAAATCTTGGTTGCCGTGGGATCATCCTCGGAGATCTCATCGCCGGGGCCCTTGGCTACGTAATCGTAGTTAGAGAAGGCGAACTGATCAATGGCGGTAATCGCCAAATCTGCGGGAATATGCACCAAACCGCCGTTACCGTAGTAGTGGGTCAGGTTGGGGCCTGAGTTCAGGTAGGGATTCTTGACCTCAATGTTGATAGATTGAGAGTAATAGGTGCCGGCATAGTCACTGCCCGCATCCTGCCGCATCATCACGCGAGCGGAAACAGAAGCAAAGCCTTCGGCCACAGCGGTGATCTTTCCGTTTTCATCCACCTTCACGATGTTTTCGTTGCTGGAATCAAATACCACTTTGGTGTGCTCGGGGAAATAGGCATCCAGCTTGTAGCGCAGGCTCACAGCCTCGGAGGGGTACATGGACAGGCTGTAATTGCTTCCCACAAACTTACGCTCGTCTCCTGTCGAACCAATGTCGCGCATCGTGCTGTCCAGCTGATAGTAAGCCTTGTCAACGTAGTAACCCGTCAGAACGAAATTGTTGGTTACGGGCTTATCGTACTTGACGTAGCCCTCGTCGCCCTCGCCCAGGACAGTCAGGGGGAAGGTGGCGGTCTTTTTGGTCACAGGGTCGCGGGCGACCACAACACAAGTACCGGGAGCCACGGCCAACAGCTGATTGTTGACGGTGGTAGCCACGGCGGGTTTGGTGGTAGAGAACTCCAGAAGCTGAGACCACTCGGTGCCGGGATATACCAGAGGCTTGAGATCGTAAACCTCGTTGGGGCTGAGGGTCAGTTGGGTCTCTTCAAAATAGAAGTCGGTGTACTCATCGGGGAGCTCGATCTCGTAGGTACCCACGTTCAGCGCGTAGTCGTAAGTAACCACGGTGAAGGTGTTCTTGTTGATGGCATTCTCACGGATCTCATCCACGTAATCGGTCAGCTCGTACACCACGTAGCTGGTACCGTTAAATTCGGAGTAGATGGGGGTAAGGTAATGGTCAAAGGCGTTGAGCACAGCACCGTTTGCGGTGTTGCCCACATAGCCCACGTGCATGGCCATGGCGTAATGGTTGTCATACACCGCGAGCTTAGCGTACAGACGCTCTTTCTTGGCCGTCTTATCGTACTCGGTGTAGAACTCACAATCCGTGATTGCAGGGGATTCGAAGTCTGCCACGAAGGGGAATTCAAATTCATTTTTCAGGTTGGTATTCGTACCGTCATTGTCCCAGTCCAGCTTGGCTTTGAGATTGACGGTATAGGAGGCATTATTGCGCAGATCATACTCGGCAGCATCAAACTCAATCTCTACGTTGGCAGCATAGATAGAACCGCCGTCACCGTAGGACTTACGGATATCGTTTTCCACAGAGCTGAAGACCACCTCGCCCGTAGCATCGTCGGTAATGGTCACCTCTACGGTCTTGGCGTTTCGGAGAAGTCCTGCCCAGACGTAGCGCAAGGAGTGGATGGTTCCCTCCTGATTGGAGAGAGAGATGTACTTGCGGTCGGCAGAGAGCTTCTTGGAAGCGGGATCCTGCTCGAAGTAGTAAGCGCCGAGATAGCCCACGAAATCACTCTCAATGCCGCCCACGGGACGGGTAGCGTAAGCATCGGGTAAAGTTTTATCAAGGAGGTCAATGGAATCATCCAGTTCGTCCTTATTGGTCTCGTAATAGTCGATATCAAAGATGGGGGCCACAGACCAATCGCCGTAGAAGCCAAGGTAGGGCACGCTCAGGTCGATATCTGTACCCGAAACGGCATCCAAAGTCACAAAGCCTTCCACATACATACCATTGGCGAAGGAATCGTCCATGTATTTCTTGTCGGCATCACTTAGGGTGATGGTAACCAGCACCTCAGCCACGGAATTGGCATTGACCGTCAGGATGGTGCCCTCTACGGTACCATTGGTCGCGGAAACGGCCACGGTAGCGCCCGAAAGCTGATAGCCCTGCTCGGTGACGGTGGTCTTACCGTCGTTTGTTTTGGTATCACTGACACCCTCGGTCATAACCCATGCGCCTACGTTGTAGGAGAGAGCAGCGCCGCCGAAGTTGTTGACGGAGAATTTCAAAGTGTAAACACCGGTCTTAGAGGGATCGTCCCCCAACTCGATCTTGGTCTTATCCATCAGTTCGCCGCTCTTGCGGTCATAGGTCATGATATAAGCCTTGGTCGCCGCGGTGGCATTGAGATTAGCCAGACCCGCACCCTGCTTTCTTACAGAATAAGGCAGGCCGTTGGAGTTGATGACAATATCGGCGGTGGACATCAGCAGACGGTTCACAAGTGCCGCTACTTTCACGTTGTCATTTGCGATATCCTTGAAGTTTTCTTTGACATACTGACGAATGAGAGCAACCACGCCGGCCATGTTGGGGCAAGCCATGGAAGTGCCCGAAATTCTGTCGTATTCCTGGCCGGGGATGGAGGACAGGATGGATCCGCCATGGGCGGTGATCTCAGGCTTGATCTGGAGGTCGGGTGTAGGACCCCAGGAGGAGAAGTCGGACATGAAGGGACCCGAGGACTGCTTTTCGCCCACGGTGATGCTGCCCGTGCCTGCTTCGGCCATCATTTCACCGTCATCCTGAGGGATAGAACAGACGGCAATGGTGGTGTCACCCACGTTCATCTTGATCTCACCCGAGACATTATTATAAATGATGATACCGGCGGCACCCATGGCCTGTGCCACGTTAGCCTTTTCCTCAAAGGTGGTGGAACCTCTGGCCACCAGCACGATCTTGCCCTTTACGTCAATACCCGTATAGTCCGCGTTACGGCCGGCACCGGGGATGGTCACGTATTCAAAGGTATAAGTTCCGTCGGCATTGGCCTTGGAGGAATCCACGTTTTTCAACAGATCTTTCACGAAATCCTTTTCCTCGGATACTCGGTCGGAGGACTCTGTGAAGTACAGTATCTTACCATTATATAATATGTAAGGAGTATTCGCGCCGTTGATGGAGGCAACCGACAACGCGCCCTGATAAGTGCCGGGAGAGCCAACGGTGGCAGTATCGGGGTTGGTGGTCAAACCCAAGTTACCATTCTTATCAGAACCGTAAGCCGAGCTGAAGCTGTTGGAGGCGGCAACCACCATACTGATGCCGGCGGCACGGATGCGGTCGTACACACCCGAGATCTGCTCTTTATCGGTCTCGCGGGAGAAGCCACAGCCCGTACCCAGAGACATATTGATGACATCCACGCCCAGTACCACGCAGTCCTCCAAAGCGGACAGGATCCAAGAAGAACGAGCAGTGGACTGGATATCCGAGAAAGTCTTCATGATGACCAGCTGAGCATTGGGAGCAACGCCCGTGATGGTATCATCCTTACCTGCTACAACGCCCGCCACATGAGTGCCGTGATCCTGAGAGATGGGATACACGTCGGCATCGCCGTCGGCGTAGTCAAAACCGAAAGGCACTTTTTCGCTGATATATACGTCAGACGCAGTCAAACCGCTCTGCATCCCGCTGGCCTTAGTGCCACTCACCAAGGAAGCCACCTTGTCAAAGGTCATACCCAGCTTGTTACGGTCAGCGGTAAAATTGGAGGTGGAAAACGCGGTGTGGTTATAGTCCAGGCCCGTATCCAATACAGCCACCACGATACCCGTTCCGTCATAGGCAAAATCCGAGCTGTCGAAGATACCCGTGTCATACACATCCACAGCATTCTCAACCAGCTTATTTTCCCAAGCATTGATATCCTCGTAGCCACGAACATCTCCCATATCGTCAGCTTTATAGACCTCGCTGACAATGGGTGTCGCGCCCTTGGGCAGCTGCTTACACAAAGCTTCAAAGTCACCGGCTTTGATCATAATCTCAAAGCCGCTGAGCACGGCGGCATAATCTCCGCCCTGCTTGTAGGAAAGCTCCGCCTTGTCCAAGCGAGACAGGATCTCTCCCTTCTTTGCGGCGATCTTGTCGCGGATCACCTGCGCTTCGGAGGAAATCGCGTAATCGGTAAAGGAAATTCCCTTGGAAGTATCCTCGTAGGCATCCAGCAAGGGTGTCTCATCCAGCTTGAGGATCACGGAGATTTCCTCATTATCCTTTACACTGTCGGGCAGGGGTTGAATCACCTTGCTGTCGAAATAATCCGAAACGTCAAAGCCCAGGTCTTCCAGCGTTCCCTGATACTTCGTAATGAAGGATTCAACAGCCTCTTCACCCACCTGCGCCACCAGCACAGACACCGTGATGATGGCAGAGATGGTCAATGCCAACGTCAGAAGGCAGGCTGTCAGCCGCAGGATTTTTTTCTTGTTTTTCATTTGTTCACACGCCTTTCAGGAGTTTATCATAGAAACTGCACATAACATAAAAATGTCCACACTTAATCGATATTTTACCATAAATGATTGTCAATTTCAAGAGCAAATTGTAAACATATCGTAATATATGCAATTTTCTTTTCCCCCTTCATAAAATATTTTCAATATGGTATTGATTTATTTTTGTTTTTGTGGTATGCTAATAGAGATTGTAACAGTTAAGTCGCGTTTTGGATGCTTTTTGAAAGTTTTTTCAAGAAATCTTGCAAAGCGCTCGTCATTACCACGAATTTTACATAGGAGTTAAAAAATGAAAGCGAACAAAAAAATTCTCGCTCTGCTGCTCGCGCTGATCATGGCTTTGTCGGCTATGGTTACGGTTTTCACGGGCTGCACGGGCTCCGCCGACCCCGGCGAAACTTCCACGGGTACTCAGGAAACTCAGCCTTCCGAGACCACCCCGCCTTCCTCCGACAACAAGGTCAGCTATAGTGTCAAGCTGCAGACCATGGGCGGTATGCTCATGGAGGGCATCAACGTCTACGTATACAGCAACGAGGCACTGGACGAAATGGTGGAGTATACCGCCACCGACAAAAACGGTGTCGCGCAGTTCTCTCTCAAGTACAGCAGCGACTACCGCATCGTGCTTTCGGGCATTCCCGCAGGCTATAACGTAGAAGACAGCTATACCTTCGACACATCCCGCAACGCGAATATCACCCTCTCCTCCTCGGTTATCTCCGATACCGACCTGAGCGGCGTCAACTACAAGCTGGGCAGCGTCATGCACGACTTCACCGTAACGGATTCCGACGGTGTCTCCCACACCCTCTCCAAGATCCTCAAGGAGAAGAAGGCCTGCGTGCTGAACTTCTGGTATACCACCTGCTCCTATTGCGTAGAGGAATTCCCCTATCTGAACGCCACCTATGAGGCTTACAAGGATAAGGTCGAGGTTCTCGCTCTGAACAACTACAGTAGCGATGACGAGGAGTCCGTCAAGCTGTTCAAGTCCTCTTACGGTCTTACCTTCCCCATGGCCAAGGACTACTCCGCTTTGGGTAACGCCATCGGCCTGGAAGGCTATCCCACCACCGTGGTCATTGACCGCTACGGTGTCATCGTGCTTTCCATCACCGGCGGCACCTCCGAGGCCGTGTTCCGCGCCGCCTTTGAATATGTTTCCTCCGACGAGTACCAGCAAAAGCTGTTCCAAAACATGGAGGATCTGGTTCCCGCAGAAAAGCCCAATATTCAAATGCCTTCCTCCGATGAGATGGCCGCCGTTCTCAATAAGGGTGACATCACCGTTACCTATGCCCCCGAGACCGCGATGCCCGATGCCGAATATTCCTGGCCCTTCATCATCGGCGAAAAGAACGGAACCGCTTGCGTCTACCCATCCAATGCGGGTAAGGATAATTCCTTCGCTATGCTGTATGCCAACGTAGAGCTGAAGGCGGGTCAGGCTTTGGCCTTTGACTTCCTGTCCTCCTCTGAATCCGCCGCCGACATTCTGTTCGTGCTGGTGGATCGAAAGGATGTCTACCAGATCTCCGGCGAAAGCGCCGATTGGGCCACCTGTTATCCCTTCGTAGCCATTGAGGACGGCACCTACGAGCTCGCGCTCTGCTATTTCAAGGATGAATCCACCAATGTAGGCGACGATACAGTTTATCTGAAGGATCTGCGCGTTGTCTCCGCCGACAGCATCAATGCTCCCACTTATATCCCCCGCTTTGCCGCCAACCACCTCCGCGAGGATGGTTTTGGCTACGAGAGTTATGTTTCCGTCGTTTATAACGAGGCTGACGGCTACTATCACGTGGGCACCGCGGACGGACCCATCCTTTTGGCTGACCTTATGGGCTCCACTCGCTTCTCCGGAGAGTCCGTCTACAGCCTTGCCTACAACGGCAAAATCATCGTCGAGGGCAAAAACTATTACGAAGCCATTCTTCCTTACTGCACTATGGCCTCCAACGCCACCGTCAACGGCCTGTGCAGCGTTACCAAGGAGCTTGCCGAGCTTCTCAAGATCGTGGCTGTTGCCGAGGGTATCGAGACCGGCAACGAGAATCAGTGGTTGCAGATGTGCTGCTACTACGATGCCTACGGCACGAACGGCGTTCAATTCCCCAGCCCCGTGTTAGGTCTCTCTGCAGAGACAGCCTACAAGGCACAGCTGGGTGACGAAAACTATGTAACCTACACCCGCGTGATCATGCCCCGTGGTCTGTGGTATGAATTCATTCCCACCCAATCCGGCGCATACCGCATCACCTCCCACAGCGATATTTTGGTGGAAGGCTGGATCTTCATGGCTGACAAGACGCAGTATTATGAGTACGGCGGCGGTGAGCGCCTGTACTTTATGACCCAGCCCGAGGCTTATGCCACAAACGTCTCCATGGTCGTCTATATGGAGGCCGGCACTCCCTATTATATCGACATCGCCTACGGCGACGTATATCAGGTTGGCACTTTCAACTTCAGCGTAGAATATTTGGGCGAGAGCTACAAGCAGTTTACCGCCGCTTCACCCGGATTCTACACCGTACCCGATGACGGTGAAATCTCCGATGATCCCGCTGTCATTGAGGCTCTCGGCATTGACGTTATGCTGGGCGCCGATGGCTACTATCATGAAAAGCTGGCCGACGGCTCCGAGGGCTCCATCGTATATGCCGACTTCACCCAGGCCTCCGTGCTCTTCAATATGAGCATCAACGAAATGATCGAGCTTGGCGCCTTCGACTTCTCCCGTACCGAGACGGATCAGCAGGTTCAGACCTATATCAATCAGTACGGTGACAAGACTAAGGAAAAGCTCAAGGAAATCTACGGCGATAGCTTCGACGAGTGGGCCGAATTTGTTAAGCTGGATGAATGTTTGGCAGGCATCACCCATGGCGCGGGCAAAAATATGACCGATGCCATCAAGGCTTTCGCGGCTTTGGCCATTACTGATGAATCCACCCCTGAGCTGGTGGGCTGTGTGCCCGTCAACGCCGAGCTCATGGAGCTTCTTCAGGCTCTCGTAGGAAAATATTCCTTCGGTGTGGAAAACGCTTGGCTTAAGGTGTGCTACTACTACAGAAACGTGAATCACGTTGGCGCATAAATGATACCACTTACAGGGCAGATCACTTGTGTGATCTGCCCCGCTTTTGGTTGCTACTGCCTTTATGGCGTGGATAATTTTGTAAATTTTTTTAAAACGCTTGCAATCCGGCGCGTAAAGTGCTATAATAAGGCGCATATGTCTCAAAACAAGCAATCGAAAAAGTTAGGAGGATCCCCCATGAGGCACTTTTTCCGCCCTGCAACCCTGTTAACTGCGGGCTTGCTGGCCGTCACCCTGCTCACGGGTTGCCAAGCCGAAACCGATCTCCCAAATGAATCTATGTCCTCTACGGAAACTGACATACAAACCGAAGCCGCCGCATCTACGTTGGATTACACCGTCACCGTTTTGGATTATCAGGGAACCCCCCTGTCCGACGTGGTCGTTACCATCCTCAAAGCCGGCGAGGAAGTTAAGAAAAACGTCTCTAAGGCCGACGGCACCGCCAAATTCAAGCTGGATGCTGACAACTACGAGGTCTCCGTCACCTCTACGGCAGGGGATTTCTACTACGATGCCCAAACGGCAGTTCTCTCCCCCAACGCGACAAGCCTGACCCTGACCCTTTACAGTAAGGCAAGCACAGAACACGCCGTCACCATTTGGCCCGCAGGCGGCGAAAGGAACGCACTCCCCGTAGGCGAAGGCGCTACCTTTGTAGCCCTCGACGGCGGCATGACCTACGTGGTCTTCCGTCCCGAACGCGACGGTGTCTACGAGATCTCCTATTTGGCCGACGGCAACATTGATCTGGGTTATTACGGCTCTCCTATGGTGGTCTTTGACACCAAGATGTTGGAAACCATCGACAATAAAATAATTCTCTCCGTTCACGCCTCCAGCATCAACACAGAAGGCGCCACCGCCATGTTCGTGTTCGGTTTAGAGCCCGATGCCGTGGAAACCGACGGCTGTATCGTCACCGTCACCCGCACGGGGGATCCCGAAAAAACCCCCGCCGATGAGCCTTGGATCGAGTATAGGCCCACCCAGGTCAAGGCCTATGAGGGTACTGTGAGCGGCACATTTAAAGATATTGACGTAACCAATCCCTCCGTGACTGTTGTCTATAACGAGACTGACGGTTACTACCATTATGGCACCGCCGACGGTCCCGTGGTGTTCATCCGTATCACCACCGACAGCCCATATTTGGCCGCGCTGACCACGGTGGCTGAAAAGAGCCGCGTGGGTGTTTATCAGTACGATGAAAACGGCAAGTTCACAGGCAAGGAAAGCTATCACAATATGATCGCCGCCTATGCAGAGATTGTCAACGGTGACGGTGTCTGCCCCCTGACCCCCGAGCTGGAGTACATGATCAAGACCTTTGGCGAATATCAAAAATGGTGGGATCTGTCCTTTAGCGGCAACATCTTCCAAGATAAGATCGTCGCTCCCGAAACAGCCTGGCTGTTTATCTGCGGTTACTACGCGTAACCCCTTCCCTATCGTAGCTTAACGGCTAAATATACACGAAAAATTTTTATTGGAGGTTCATACAATGAACAAGAAAACTCTCACAGGGCTTCTGTCCGTGCTGTGCGTGCTTCTCTGCTCTTTGGTGATCTTCTGCGCTTGCACCGGCGAAAACACCCCCGCCGAGACCAATGCGACTGAAGCACCCACCGAGGCACCCGCAACCGAGACCGTTCCCGAAACCAACGAAGAAACCAATCCCGAGACCGACCCCGAGACCGTCGTCGACGGTAAGGTCACCTACACCATCATCGTCGTTGACGCTGACGGCAACCCCGTAGAGGGTGTTGAAGTGCAGATGTGCGACGTTGACGGCACCTGCCTCCTGCCCGTAAAGACCGACGCCAACGGTGTCGCCACCTTTGAAAAGGACGAGGCTACCTACTACGTCACCATCGCCGCTTGCCCCGAAGGCTTTGTCGCTGACAGCGAGACCAAGCACAACTTCGCCGAGGGTACTACCGAGATGACCGTGACCATCGAGAAGGCCGCTGCAGAGCAGCCCTCCGAGGAGCCCACCGAAGAGCCTACCGAGGAGCCTACGGAAGCTCCCACCGAGCCCGAGAAGTATCCCGCATGGGAGGATGCCAAGGACGTTGTCACTCACCAGTCCTTTGACCAGCTCTACACCGGCACCGGCACGGCTGACGAGGCCACCAACGGCGGTCTGAATCTGTTTACCCCCGGCGCTTCCGCTGATTGGGATCGCATCGCTGACCTTACCAATTCCGATGCCACCGCCCTCACCTACTGGGGTTGGGTCGGCGTGAAGGGTACAGTTGGACAGTTCGGCTACATGATCGACGACAATACCCCCATCTACAACGACGAATGGACTCATGCCACTGAGCAGCCCGTCATTGACGCCGCTCTCGCCTTCGGTGGTGACACCGGTTCTCGCATGAAGATCGCCATCGACCTCTCCGGTCTGATCGGCGAGCACACCGTTCGCGTACTGTACAAGTCCGTTGACGGCGCAGAAATCACCCTTTGCCTGTTCACCGTCAAGCTGGCTCTTCCCGAGGTATATTACGCATCCAACCACTCCTCCGACATTCTCCAGATCATTAGCACCGATCTCGTTCCCTCTGAACACGTTTACACACCCGGTACTTACAACGAGTGGGAAGAAAAGACCTTCACCCTGAAGGTAGGCCAGACCGGCGGCTTCTGGGATCTGGGCTTTGTGGCTCTGAACACCGACGTTTATGAGTTTGGTTATCTCTTTGGCGGCGCCAGCCCTCTGAATAACGGCGCGTACTTCTTCCCCGGTGCCGCTTACACCGCTATGGTAACCGCTGATCAGCTGGCAACCGCTCAGGAGCTGGGTTACAGCACTGCCGGTGCATTCCAGTGCATGTGTGCTGAGGCCGCTCTGGGTGTTGGCGAGAACTATATCCAGGTCGTTGTTAAGCTGAACAACAGCAACGATGAGATTTATGTACTCCGCGAGTACACCGTCATCCTCGAAGCTTAATACTTTTGATCCCACCCCTTTTTTGGGGGTGGGATTTTTTGATTTCACGGTTGAATCTGCAATTTTTTTGGGAATATGTCCATACTAAAAACAGGAGCCCTTGATCAGCTCCACCTCATTGTGAAAGGAATTAACGTATGGAAACAGCAACCAAAGTCTCCGCCGTCGGAGAAGAAAAGAAATCCCCGGCCGTGGAATTAGCCACCGAGCTCTACAAAAACATTACCATGGGCAGCGATGCCATCATTCACCTGCTCCCCAAGGTTAAGGATAACGGCATGAAGACCTCTATGACCGCCTCTATGTGCTATTACGAAAAAGCCGCAGGCAAGGTCAAAGCATTTCTCAAGGAACACGGTGCCGAAGCCAAGGAAGAGCCGCTCATGACCCGTATGGCCTCCCGTATGGGTATCGTCATGAATACTGCCTTGGATGCCACGTCCTCTCATATCGCCCAAATGCTCATTGAGGGCTCTACCATGGCTATCACCGAAGCCACCCGCCTGTGCCACAGATTTGAGAGACAGGCGGGTTGCGAAGAGATGCTGACCGTGGCAAAAGAGCTGGCGGAATTTGAGCAGGCTCACATTGAAAAGCTCAAGTCTTTCTTGTGATTTTCAAGTTTTTTTCGCTCTTCTGCCCTTTTTCGTGGGTGTTGCCCAAAAAAATGACGGTCAAACAGGAATTTTTCTCAACAAAAATTCAAAAAAGCTCTTGCATTTCAAGGAAAAGTGTGTTATACTGTTAATGTAGAAGAGTATGGTAAGAGTGGGTTTCGCAAAATCCACTCTTAACTTTTGTTTCGGAAAATGCTTCACAAGCAGGAAAGGAGCCCTTATGTCAGACCAGCAGACACCTGCCAATAAGCCGCTTCGCGCCATTCGCCGTCCCTCCGGGAGCCGCTCCCGCGTGGCCGAGGTCGTGCGTGAGCTCATTACCCCCGTGGCCGACGAGCTCGGTTATTTCCTCTGGGATGTAGAATACGTCAAGGAGGGCGCGGATATGATCCTTCGTGTTACCATCGACACCGACGAGGGCATTACCATCGACGATTGTGAACGCATGACACGCGCCATTGATCCCCTTTTGGACGAAGCCGATCCCATTGAAGCCGCCTATCTTTTGGAGGTATCCTCCCCCGGCATTGAGAGAGATTTGACCCGCCCCGAGCACTTTGAGGTCTGCATCGGAGACGAGGTGGAGCTCCGTCTATTCGCCCCCATCGACGGCAGCAAGATTTGGCGCGGCATCCTCAAGGGACTAACCGAAGAAGGTCAGATCGTCATTGAGGTAGCCGGCAACGATCGTGCCTTCGAGACCTCTGCCGTATCCAAAACCAAGACCGTCTTTGATTTTTAATTGGTCTATATTATTCACACATAAAAAATAAATGATCCGAAAGGAAGAACGAGTATGAACGCGGAATTCTTCGCCGCCCTTGAACAGCTTGAAAAGGAAAAGGGCATTCCCCAGTCTTATATGCTTGAAAAGATCGAGGCTACCCTCCTCTCTGCTTTTAAGAAGGAGTACGGTGCCACGGCCATGATGCGCATTGACATGAACACCGAAAAGAAAAAGATGAAGGTATTCCGTCAGCGCACCGTCGTAGAAGAGGTACTGGATCCCGCCTGCGAGATCACCCTGGAAGAGGCCAAGACCATTTCCAAACGCGCTACCTTGGGTGGCGTAGTGGAAAACGAGGTTAAAACCGAGAACTTCCGCCGTCTCAGCGCCGCAGCCGGTAAGTCCATCTTCATTCAGGCCATCCGTGAGGGTGAGCATCAAGCCGCTCAGGAAGCCTACCGCAACCGCAAGGAGGAGATCATGACGGCTACCGTCAGCAAGATCAATCTCCCCGACGGCGCTATCCTTCTGGAAATGGATAAGGGTACCAACATCCTGACCCTGTCTGAGCAAATCCCCGGCGAGCAGTTCACCGTGGGCCAAAAGCTCAAGGTCTACGTGACCGAGATCAACAAAGATGTCAGCGAGCCCGTGGTCAATCTTTCCCGCATACACCCCAAGATGGTATGGCGTCTCTTTGAGCTGGAGGTTCCCGAGATTCAGGAGGGTGTCGTTCTGGTCAAGGGTGTATCCCGCGAGGCCGGCTCTCGCTCCAAAATCTCCGTGATCTCCCGCGATCCCGATGTGGATGCCGTTGGCGCTTGTATCGGTACCCACAACATGAGAATTGATAATATTCTCTCCGAGCTTGATGGTGAGAAAATCGACATCATCACCTATAGCGATATCCCCGAAGAATACATCGCCGCCGCGCTGGCCCCCGCTACCGTCAATTCCGTAACCATGATTGACGAGCGCAGCTGCGTGGTCAAGGTCAACGCCGACCAGCTGTCCCTGGCCATCGGCGCCAAGGGTCAAAACGTGCGTCTGGCCGCCAGACTCACCGGCTACAAGATCGATATCAAGGCTGAATAAGTCAGGAGGTGCGCCACATGAGCGGTAAATCTCCCGCCACAGGCGGAAAAATCAAAAAGATCCCCATGCGGCAGTGCCTTGGTTGTAATGAGCACAAGCCCAAAGGAGAGCTTCTGCGGGTGGTGCGCAGTCCCGAGGGAGAAGTTTCCTTGGACTTTACGGGCAAGAAATCAGGCAGAGGTGCCTATATCTGTCATTCTCTCGCCTGTCTCAAAAAGGTGCGTAAGAGCCGCCGTTTGGAGCATAACCTTGAGTGTCCCATCTCCCCTGAGGTCTACGACCGCATGGAAGCCGAGCTGACACAGGAGGAAAACGTATGAAAGACGTAAACACCTCCGATGAACGACACCTGCTCTCCACACTGGGTCTCTGCCGCCGCGCAGGCGGGCTCATATCAGGAACGCCTATGGTATGTAATGCCATGAGAGAAAAGAAAGGTGTGTTAGCTGTCATCGAAGCAGCCGACACCTCGGAAAACACCCACGAAAAGCTGTCATCCAAATGCGCTTTTTATCAAGTTCCTCTTTACCGCATTTCGGTTTCTACCCAAGACCTGGCACGCGCCATCGGAAAATCCGGCGCCGTAGCCGCCGTGGGCATCATCCACGAGGGGCTTATGACCGCCATTCAAAAGCATCTTTCCCGGAATCCCTGACAGGATTGGGTAATCTTTCCCTGCTTGTCACAAACGACACGTTCGAATTTTAAAACATATGTATGCCGCCGCAAAGCGGCGGAATGGAGATTTATATGGCAGTATTCAATCCGCAATTTAAAATCAACCAAATGGCAAAGGATATGGGTCTGAAGAGCAAAGATCTGACAGAACTGTTGGCCGCCAAAGGTATTTCGGACGTCAAGACGCAGAAGTCTCTGTCCGAAAGAGAATTTAATTTGCTGTTATCCTCCCTCACCGAGGCCAATCAGGTAGACAATATCTACGATTACATGGATGGAGTCACCCGTATTCCCTCCAAGAAAGCCGCAGAAAAGGCCGCTAAGATGGCCGAAGAGAAGGCCGCTGCCGAAAAGGCCGCTGCTGAGAAAGCCGCCGCCGAAAAGGCTGCCGCTGAAAAGGCCGCCGCTGAGAAAGCTGCCGCCGAAAAGGCTGCCGCTGAAAAGGCCGCTGCCGAAAAAGCTGCCGCCGAAAAGGCTGCCGCTGAAAAGGCCGCTGCCGAAAAAGCCGCTGCTGAGAAGGCTGCCGCCGAAAGAGCCGCTGCTGAGAAGGCTGCTGCCGAAAAGGTTGCCGCCGAGAAGGCTGCCGCTGAAAAGGCTGCCGCCGAAAAAGCTGCCGCCGAGCGCGCCGCCGAGAAGGTCGCCGCGGAACGTGCCGCCATCGAGCGCACCGCCAAGGCATTGGCCGCTCAGCGTCAAGCCACCAACCAAAACAATAAAACCAATGACCGCCGCCAGGATCGCCCCGCTCAGGATCGTCCCCGCAATAGTGAGACGCCCCGTACCCCTGCGGCCGGTGGACGTGATACCCGTCCCGCGCAAGGACAGGGGCAGAAAAACGATCGCTTTGCTCAGGCAGGTGCCGGCCGTCCCGATAACCGTCAGGACAGCCGTGACAGCCGTGATAATCGCGACAACCGCGATAGCCGCGATAATCGTAGCCAGCAGAAAAACGATCGGGCCCAGAATGCGCGTTCCGACTATCGTCAGGACAATCGCATGGATGGCCGTGAGCGCGGCGAGGACTACGTACCCAGCACACCCCGTGAGCGCTTCCAGGTGCAGGCCATTGTTCGTGAGCAGACCCCCAAGGGCGGTATCCAGCAGACCAAGCCCCGCGGTGCTACCCGTGTGGTTGACACCCGCTCTGCCGACAGCGTGGATCTCTCCAAGTATGATGAGCGTTTGGACTCTTTCGTGTCTGAGCGCGTACAGGATACCCACGGCGGAAGCCAGAAGATCGGCAAGAAGCCCGGTCAGCAAGCAAACGGCCGTCCCGGCTCCAAGAAGCAGCAGCCTCAGCCCATGATGAAGGGCGGCAAGCCCGTGCCCGGCAAGAAACAGGCACCCGTCAAGAAGCAGCCCCTTAACGTGGAAATTCCCGACGAGATCGTGGTCAGCGATTTGGCCGCCCGTCTCAAGGTTACGGTTGGCGAAGTCGTCAAGCGTCTCATGATGATGGGTATGATGGTCACCGTCAACCAAACCGTAGACTTTGACACCGCCGCCATCGTGGCAGACGAGCTTGGTGCTGTGGTTACCAAAGAAGTGGTGGTTACCATCGAAGAAAAGCTGTTTGACACCACCGAGGACACCGAGGATATGCTGAAGCCCCGCGCCCCCGTTGTGTGCGTCATGGGCCACGTTGACCACGGTAAGACTTCCCTTTTGGACGCCATCCGTCACACCCACGTTACCGCAGGCGAGGCCGGCGGTATCACTCAGCACATCGGTGCTTACCGTGTGCAGATCAATGACCAAGACATTACCTTCCTGGACACCCCCGGTCACGAGGCCTTCACCGCTATGCGTGCCCGCGGTGCTCAAGCAACCGATATCGCCATCCTTGTGGTAGCCGCAGACGATGGTATCATGCCTCAAACCGTTGAGGCAATCAACCACGCCAAGGCCGCAGGCATTGACATTATCGTGGCCATCAACAAGATGGATAAGCCCGGTGCTGATCCCGAAAATATCAAGCAGGAGCTCACCAAATATGATCTCGTACCCGAAGAGTGGGGCGGCGACGTCATTTGCGTTCCCGTATCGGCTTTGACCCGTATGGGTATTGACGACCTGCTGGAAAATGTCCTTCTGGTAGCCGAGGTTAAGGAGCTCAAGGCCAACCCCGCAAGACGCGCCAAGGGTATCGTCATCGAAGCCAAGCTGGATAAGGGCCGCGGCCCTGTTGCCACCGTTCTTGTACAGAACGGTACGCTGAAGAGCGGTGATATTGTCATCGCAGGCACCGCTGTGGGTCACGTCAGAGTAATGAGCGACCATAACGGCCGCACTGTTAAGGTAGCAGGCCCCTCCGTTCCTGTAGAAATTACCGGCCTTTCCGACGTGCCGGACGCAGGTGATGAGTTCGAGGCAGTTGTCGACGAGCGTATGGCTCGCGAACTGGCCGAACAGCGCCGCGCCAAAGCCAAGGAAGAGGTCTTTAAGGCCAACGCGAGAGCGAACCTGAACGATCTGTTCAGCCAGTTGAATGCGGGTATCAAGGATCTCAACATCATCGTTAAAGCGGACGTAGACGGTACGGTGGAAGCCGTGAAGGCTTCTCTCATGAAGCTGTCCAACGAAGAAGTCCGTGTCCGCGTAATCCACGCCGCTTGCGGCGGTATCACCGAGGGCGACGTCACCTTTGCCGCCGCCTCCAACGCCATCATCGTCGGATTTAACGTCCGTCCCGACCGTCAAGCTTTGGATTCTGCCGACAGACAGAATGTGGAAATCAGAACCTACCGTGTCATTTACGAGTGCCTGGAGGAAATCGAGGCCGCTATGAAGGGTATGCTGGCGCCCAAGTTCCGTGAGAATCTTTTGGGCCACGCCGAGGTTCGCCAGACTATCCACGTGCCCAACGTGGGTACCATCGCCGGTTCTTATATCACCGACGGTAAGATCATCCGTTCCGCCCAGATCCGTATCGTCCGCGACGGTATCGTGATCTTTGAAGACAAGATCAGTTCTCTCCGCCGCTTCAAGGACGACGTCAAGGAAGTGGCCACCGGCTATGAGTGCGGTGTCGGTCTTGACCGCTTTAACGACATCAAGGTCGGAGACGTACTGGAAGCCTTCGTCATGGAAGAAGTTCCTCAGTAAGAGGAGTACCGCAAGGAACCTTTTTGAAAAAGGTTCCTTGACCTCCCAAAACTTTTAAACAGTTAAAGCAGGCCACAACCCCAAGTATGATTAAATTTTGGGATATATCAAGAGATGTGATGGATCTGCCGATCACATAGATTCCCTACCCCATTTTGCTATTTAAGTATCATCAAAAACGAAAGAAAAGCCACCAAAGAAGGAGTGATGAAAAATGGCAATCACCTATGAAAAATCTTGTGGAGCCTTGGTATTCCGCCAAGACCCCAAAACAGGACGCTTGTACATACTCATGATCCGCCACAAGCATGGCGGCCATCGCTCTTTCCCTAAGGGACACGTAGAGGCGGGGGAAACCGAACACCAGACGGCCATCCGCGAGGTGGAGGAAGAAACCGCTGTGAAGATCCGCATCACCTCGGATTTCTCCGAGAAGGTACACTACAGCCCCATGCCGGGTGTGCGTAAGGAAGTCGTCTACTTCTTAGCGTTGACGGATCAGAAGCATACCAGACCCCGCGACGGTGAGATCGCCGATGTCAGCTGGGTACCTGCGGAAAATGCCGAACATTCCCTCACCCATGAAAATGACAAAATCGTTTTCCGTGCCGCCATGGCCAAGCTCAACGAAATGATTTCCTGAGCGCCTACATACGAAAGAAATCCCCGACGACATATCTCGTCGGGGATTTTGCTTTGTCTTCACTTGGCGTTGATATCAGGAATCATCCTTACTTGCCATTGACATAGCCGCGTCGACCGCGCATACCTGTACCCGTGCCGGGTGCCGTCGTTGCGGCGGAGGTGCTTGTCTCCACGCGGCTTTCTGCCTCAGTGCCGGGCATTGTGCCGATACCGGGCATGGTGGCCGTACCGCTCTGCTGTTCGCCTGCGGTAGGCATTTCCGTGACCTTCTCGGTCACCTTCTCCGTGCGCTTTTCGGTAGCCTTATCGGTAGGGGAGGAAGTGACAGACCCCACGTTGCTGTCTGCAACGGTGCCATCATTTTTCTCGGGCCCACCCGTGCAGGATGCACAGGAAACCAAAAGGGATACCGCCATGGCGCAGAGAAGCCCTGTGTTCCAAAAGATCAGCCATCTGCGATGGGGCTTTTGGGCGCTGTGGGTGCTTTTCTTGTTTGCGTTCATTCGTATGACCATACCTTTCATGCCTGTATCCCACGCAAAATTCTCGGATGATCCAAAACTTTTCGTAGCATCCGAGCATAAGCGTGGATCTCCAACCGAGTCACAGCGTCACCCTCGGCTCCATGAAGACCGATGCTGATGTTGCCGCCCTATGCTTCATCGACACAATACCTTTGTGCGAAGTATACGCGGCGTACTGCTGATGTGCGAACCGATGCGCCTGTCCGAAGTACGGAACGTCCCGACGCTCAAGTGATTTTGTGGCTCTGTGCATAGTATGTCGCGCTTTCCTTGGGTTACACGAGGAAAATTTTGAGTTTTTAACGCAAAGATCGAAATATATGATATTTGGCCATCTCTAAAAACCCTCTCACTGATAAATCGGCGGCACTTTCCTTTGAATTTTCAAAAATTTTGAAAGGGGTATGAGAAAAGGCACCCACCTGCAAGGGGCAGATGGGTGCCTTTGATTAGGTTGTTATGTAAGATACAGGATTAGTCCTTCTTCTTCAGAACAACAGCTGCAGCTGCTGCGGACAAGATCACTGCCACGGCGCCAAAGCCGATAACGCTACCGCAACCGCCGTCCTCAGTGGGCTTCTCGTTGTTAGCGGGAGCCTGAGTAGGAGCCTCGGTGGGAGCATCGGTAGGAGCATCGGTGGGAGCGTCGGTAGGAGCTGCGGTGGGAGCCTCAGTGGGTTCCTCAGTGGGTTCCTCGGGAGCCTCGGTGTGAGGAGGAGGAGTCTCGCTGGCAGCGTACACCTTGATGAACTCGCAGGTGAACTCCAGATCGGGATCGTAGGGGAGCTCGAGGTACATACCGTTGTCAGCGGGAGCCCAGGTAACCTCAGGGGTTACACCGGCTTCCTGAGCCTTCAGAGTACCTGCAGCCCACAGAACTTCACCACCGGTGGTGGCACGGTCGAGGTAGTACAGAGCGCAGTTAACTTCCAGGGGGTCGCCCTCCCAAACGTCGCAAACGTAACCGTCAGCAAAGCCTCTCCATGCGAAGTCATGGTACAGCTTGGACCAAGCAAGTGCGAACTCTGCGCACCAGCCGGCCTCGGTCTTAGCGGTGGTACCCTTAACCAGGGTCACGCCGGGCAGATCCTCGTCCTCGGATTCCTCGGTGATAACGCCGTCGTCATCGTTGTGCTGGATCATAATCTGAATGGGAGTAGGATCCTCGCCCAGAGGAGAGAAGGAGTAGAAGATGCACTGCTGGTTGGAAGAGAACAGATCGGGATCTGCCTCGATAGCCTTACCCAGAGCACGGTCGAAGTCGATGGAGATCTGGAAAGCGTCGCCGTTGTAGCCGGCTGCGTTGTTAGAAATAGCAACAGCAGGATCGGTTACGTAGAAGCCGATGTACAGGAAATCCTTATCGGCTACGAAGTAAGACTGGATACCCCAGTTCTCGGGGATACCACCAGCCTGGTTGTCAGCGGTACCGCCAACCCAGGAGATCATCTGGCTGGGACCGATGGGGGTGAGGTTGTAACCGGCCTCTACCCAGTCGTTCATATCGCCGTCGGAGAGATCCAGCTTCTCGGAAGCTTGGGTATCCCACTCGATGGTGATACGGCCAACGGTAGAGAAGTTCTCCTCAGAACCGCCGCAGTAGAAACCGGGAGTAGCGGATGCGAAAACAACGCTCAGAGAGAGCAGCATAACTACGCTCAGAGCAATCGCAAGAATCTTTTTCATTGTTTTTTCCTCCATAGAAAATTAAATGGAAATAAAACTATCCCCCCCTTGAGGATAGTTATTCACATTCATTATCATACACCAAAATTATGAACGGCGTGACACAAATTTGTAAATATAGTTAAACGAAACCGCGAAATCAACAAAAAAATTGATATTTTTATATAGAATACACAAAAATCCCCTGCCGAAAATCTCGGCAGGGGATAAGGGCAAGAAGGATCAAGCGCCTGCGGCGGCTTCCTCGCGGGTCCAGGAACGGAACTCAGCGGGGGTATACTCAGCGTTTTCAGCGCTCCAGTCAAAGAAGCTGATGCTGGAGTAGGTGTTGCCCGTCTCTACGCAGAAGTCGATGTTGTCACCCCAGTTGGCTGCATTATAGAACACGGACACGAACTTACGAGGCATATCCACGGTGTAGGAGGCGGCCAGGCAGTAGGAGAAGGTCATCTCGGCGTTGTTGACCACGCACTCCTCAAAGCTGTACTCGTCCACCATGCCGGTAGCATCATAACCAAGAATACCTGCCAGGTTGTGGAAACCGGAGAGCTTAATGTTCTCAACGGTGCACTGATAGAAGGTAGCAGGGCCCCAAGCGGCACCCATGATACCGGCCACGCGGAAAGCGATGGGACGGCCACCGTTGGCGGGATCGGTATTGTTGTAGTCCATCCAACCGTTGACGGTGAAGTTGGTAACCTTTACGTTGGTGAAATCGCAAGAGGCACCGTTCCAGCTCTTACCTACCAGGCAGCCTACGTGACGCTCGTTGGCATCGATGGTGCAGTTGTCAAAGGTGATATCCTCAAAGTAAAGAGCATCCAGCGCAACGCCCACAAAGCCGGCGCCGATTTGATCCTCGGGGATCGTCTCGCAAGCCTCGTTGTAGTTGATGTACATATTGGAGATGGTGTGGCCGTTGCCATCGAAGGTGGTACCGCCCAGGCAGTAGCCATCCAGAGGCTGCCAGGTATAGCCGGTCAGGTCAATGTCATCCAGGAAAACGACGGTCATATCAAAGAAGACCTCGCCATCCTCGTTGATGGCCTTGTTGAATGCCATCAAATCTTCGGCAGTACGGATCACCACATAGTATGCGGGATCGTACTCATCGTCACCGCCAAGGGTGTTGTCGGTGTTTTCCTCACCGTCTTCGGTGGGGGTTTCTACGGGAGCGTCGGTAGTCTCCTCGGTGGGAGCCTCGGTAACTTCCTCGGTGGGGGCCTCGGTAACTTCCTCGGTAGGAGCATTGGTGGGAGTGTTGACGGGTGCCTTGGTACCCTCGCCACCGGACTCGCCGCCGTCACAAGCGACGAAAGTCAGCACGCAGGTGAGAGCCAATACCAAGCAAATCAGCATAGCGCGAATGTTTTTCATGATGTTACTTTTCCTTTCTGGAATATAAATATGGTCGGATATATTGTATCTCATTTTTCTCGCTTTGTCAAGAGCGCAAGGAAAAAATTCGCATACTCTTTACGATTCATTCACCCAGCATGATGCGAATGATCTCTCTGTCGGTGCCGCTCATACCGTCGCGGGCCAATCGCCCCACGTTGCGGATGGTGTTCTCCACGCCCTTGGTCACGATACCATCGCCGCCGTAGAACTGGTGACCCGATTTCATCATCTCATAGCCCATGATACCCGCCTCCACCGCCATGGCGATCTTAGCGGCGCAGGAAGGCTTGGCACCGTCACAAATGGTGCCTGACAGAATGGCAATAGCGTTGACCAGCGTATGCGCGATCTCGTAATAACGACCGCCCTGGAGATAACAGATACCCGCACCGCATCCGCATCCCGCGCTGATGGCGCCGCAATAGGCCGAAAGACAGCCGATGCCCGTCTTTTGATGGATGGTGATGAGGGAAGAAACCAACAGGCCTCGCAGGATGGTATCTTCATCCAAGCCCATGGCTCGGCCGTAGATCACGACAGGCACCGAGGCCGTGATGCCTTGGTTGCCGCTGCCCGACAAAATACACACAGGCATCTCACAGCCGCTCATACGGGCATCAGAGCCTGCGGCGGCATACGCGCGCGCCTTGTTGCGTAGGCTGATGGGATCGAGTCGGTTTCCGTTGTCCTCATTGACATACGCGCCGTAGAGCAAACGTCCGATGGCAGCGCCCCATTCGTTTTGGACGCCTTCTTCCGCGATGGCCATGTTCATGTCCATTTGACGTTTCAGAAGAGGTTTAAGCTCTGAAAGGTCTACCTCGTCGGCAAAGGCCACGATGTTTTTGACCGTCAAAAGCTCTCTTGCGGCGGCGTGGGCGCAATCATCGTCCTCCGTCGCCGTGTCACAAGGTGGCATCAAGGCACCGCCTACTGCTCCCTTATGAGTGTACACCGCAGTGAGATCCTCACCGTTGCGGGTAACGGCGGCAATATTGGTATGGCGGCGCACCAAATGCACCGAGGCAACACTTTCGTGATGATATCCCGTCAAAATCACTTCAAAGGGATGGGGCGTATCCAATTCTGTGAGTTGCATCGGTGTGTTTTCCATGTAATCCGCGATAGCGGCATGATCATCGGGAGTGAGACACCCCAAGACCTCCAGCTTTTTGTCGGGTCTGCCCGAAATAATCCCTGCCGCGACCGCCGCAGAAATGCCGTGCATTCCGCCCGTGGCAGGAACGATAACGGATTTAACATTCTTGATGATGTTACCGCTGAGGGCCACGTCCAATTTTTCAGGGCGATGACCTAGGGCATGGCGCAAAATCGCGGCGGCGTAGGCGATGGCGATGGGCTCGGTACAGCCCATCGCAGGCACCAACTCTTCTTTCAGAATGTTCGTGTAGGTAATGACGATGCTTTGATCCAATGGCATGGTGAAATTCCTTTATGTATATTTTAAGTCAAGCTCTTTTCAAGGACCTGAACGGCGTTGAGATCTTTGAAAAAAGCTTCATCACCTAATGTGTTTTTCAAGTTCTTGAGGGGGGCATGGGGGAACCTCTTTCAAGAAGTTCCCCCAAAAAAATCTTACTCCTGTGCCTTCAGGAAATCAATGCAGCGCTTGACTTCTTCGAGGCCGGTGGGATCGAGGCCTTCGCTCTCCACCACCATGCGGATATTCTGCTTGATGGCATACTCACGAACCTTGAGGACAGGGGCTTCACCCTGACCGAGGGATTTGCCCTGACCGCCCTTAAAGCCGTCCTTCAGGTGGATGACCTTGACACGGCCGGAGAGGCGCTTCAGGGTTTCCACGGGGTCGATACCCGCATTAAACGCCCAGAAGGTGTCGATCTCGAAATCAAAAGTACCCCGCTTTTCCAGCTCGGAGTGGATGGTGGAGCCCCAAGGCATGACCACAAACTCATGGCTGTGGTTGTGGTAGCCAAGGGAAATACCCTCCTCTGCCAAGCGAAGCTGTGCCTTATTCATGACAGCACAGAAGTCGATGATCTTATCCAGGGTGGAAAGATCCGCGCCGGGGATGATGTAATTGGGGTTGCCGATGGTTTTGTGGTAGGCGATGGTAGCCTCGATGTTCTCGGGGAGCAGTTCTACCCAGCCGGAGTGAGTGCCGCTGCACTTCAGTCCGTATTTGTCCTGCCACTCCTTGACCTGCTCGGCAGAGTGGCCGAAGAAGCCTGCGTACTCCACGTACTTGTAGCCCATCTCGGAAACTGCCTTGAGAGTGCCTTCCAGATCCTTGTCCGTAACGTCTCTGACGCTGAAAAGTTGAAGTCCGTATTCGATTGCCATGTTTTTTCTCCTTTATTTTTTTGCCAAAGGAAACTTTTTGAAAAAAGTTTCCTTTGGAATCCTTCAAAAACTTTTAAATTGTAAAACTAAAATGTGCCCGAAAGAGAAATAAAGCTTTCAGAGGTATGGTCGAGGGAAATGATCGAATCGTACAAGCATATCACCCGACCACATGGGGCCCCTGCCCCATTCTGATATTTTGGACACGCAAGAACCCTTCTTAAAAAAGTTTCCTTTGGAATCCTTCAAAAACCTTTAAATGGTAAAGCAAATATATCCCGACATCCTTTCCAAAAAGGCTCAGGTGGGGATGTGGGTGCGAATCCCTATGCTCTTACTTATACTCAACCGTGATAGAAACCGCAGTTGAGTCGTAGGAGGTATTTAAATTTTTGTTGACGAGGAAAGCAATTTCGTCACCCTGCTTCACCGAGAGAGTGATAGTATCATCACCGGGAGTGTCGTGGGTCACGAGAATACCGCCGTTGCGGGCTTCTCCGATGGTGATTTTTTCGCCGTTGTGCAGAATATAGAAGATGATACCGTCTCCGTCGGAGGATGCCATCGACAGGCTGTACGAGCAGGAGATGTCGCCATCCTTAGGCGCGGTAAATACAATGGCGGTGTCAGCCGCATCGGGATGCACGCTGCCGCTTGAAACAAGATTGAAGCTTCCGTTGCCTTGCCAACGGTTGTTGGCAGCATCAAAGGTCATGGGAACCAATTTTTTACGCGTATAAACGCAGTAGCTCCATCCCTTGACCCCTTGCTCGGTAGCGAAGTCTCCGGGGAAGCTGTAAGCCAGCAAAGGCTCTGTAGGCACTTGAGTGGTCAGATCATCCAACACCTTGATATACACAAAGCGTCCGCCCTCAGCCAGCTTGTTATACCGACCAATATATCCATCGGGATTGCGCTTTTTAAAGAGATCCAGCAAGGAGATCTCCAAGATAGGCGAGCTCTCGGTAGGCTGCACCACGCCGGGAGCATTGTCCCCCAGCCATGTGGAGGATATCTCCTGCCAAACAGGACGATAAGTCTCATAGTTGGCATCTATGCTCCAGTTGGCGGCGCTAACGTAGGTACAACCGCGCTCGAAGCAGACAAGTCCCTGCGCTAAATATCTTTCCGGGGTTGCTCCATTTTGGTGAGGACCATCAATTTCTTGAGCCAGCTCCACCGAAGCCGGCAAGACCGAACGGATGTAGTCCATGGAAAAATGATGGTTCATAAGAGGGCCATCGTCGATCCACACCACATCGGCGTGCTCGGCCAAATCGGCCACGCCATAGGTACCGCGCAGAGCCGAGACCGTATCATACACACACCCCAACTGGAGAGCAAATTTGCTATTGGCGGTCACTTCATCCTGAGCAACAGCCAAACGATCAATTACATTTTTGAGGCTTTGGTGACGGAAGGTATACCAAAGCTGCCCCACATTGTTGCCCGCCGTAGTGCTCGGAGGCAGAACCTCTTCAAAGCTTCCGTAAGAGGTATCCAAGGCTTTATTCAAAGCCGCGATATCTTGATAGTTTTCCTTCAGGAAGGTGCGGAAGGCCGCAACCGCATGGGTTGAATGATCGTATTCCGCCGTACACCAGTATTCCGTTTCAGCATACTGGGAAAAAGCGGGAAGATAGAACAGCACGTCCTCTCCGTACAGGCCATCGTAATGCTTGACTGCATTTTGGTAGAACGCAACGCACTTGGAAACGGCGTTTTCGGAATTGAAGGAAATCTGAAGACGATCCCCCGTCATAGAGCCGCCCATACAAAGATTTCCACTCGGATCCCGCATGATATCGTCCTCGGAAAGCACGGTGTCACCCTTGCGGCGGGTCATATCCAAGGAGATAGCCACCTTCATACCCTTCTCTCTGACCACGTAGTTAATGAGGGGGTCAAAGGCGGTGTACTCATAGACACCTGCCGTAGTCTCTACATGATGCCACGGAATATGTACCTTAATGGCGTTGAATCCGTCGGCCGCCACTGTATCAACAATATTTTTAAAAGCGTCGAGGGAATTGATTTCAAAATTCCATATACGGAAAATGAAATACCGTTCGCCGATCTCCAAGGGCTCAACGGGCATGGTGGGTTCCTCCTCGGTGGGTGTTTCGTCGGGTACTCCGGTAGGAATGTCGGTAGGCGCACTCGTTTCTGCCTGTATGGGCGCATGAGTCCCTGCTTGTGTCGCGCCCTCCGTAGGCGCTGAAGTACCATGCTCTCCCGATGATTCCGAGGAACACGCCGGCAAGACGGACAAGGCCATGGCAAAGCAAAGCAAAAGCAACAGAATTTTTTTCATTTCTACGGACACCTCCTTATGCTTCAAAGGGTTTTTTAATACCCATTTCCGTCAAGCGGTTGCAATAGTCCTTCACGCGTTCGGGGAGATAATCCTCCACCCTATGTCCGTCAAAGCCCACACTGACACGAACACCCGACTTTCGGACGATCTCCTGCTTTTGAGTATTCTCAAAGAAATTCAACATATATGCGTGTTGGCGGTAGCCATGGATGGAATCATAGCTCACATTCATTTCCCAGAAAATATTCTCATCCGCCATGCGCTTGAAATAATCCAGAGGATCAGTACCCAGTTTCGCAATATGCGCAAACAGATCGGTATGAGCCACACCTACCACAGGGGTGCCGCAGCGCTTGGCAAAGGCAAAGAGATCTCCCCCCGTCATGGAGGTAGCGGCATCCACGTTTTCGACGAGGCAATAATCAAAATAAGAGATATCTGCCCCGTCGGGTAAAGAGAAATTGGGATGTTGCTCGCTCTTCAAGGTGCATATTTCAATGCCCCGCAAAACCTTAATGCGAGAAGCGTATTTTTCACGAATCAAGTTGATATGGTCGTAGTAGCGGCGCAGAGTGCGCTCGTAATTGTCCAGTTCCATATTGGCTGTAGCGCAGAAAACGCTGTGACGGGCATATCCGATGCCGTAGTTATGGTCAGTGATGCCAAACAGCTCCAGTCCCCCGTCAATGGCGGCCTCCACGATGGCCTCGGGCGTATCCTTTCCGCAGAAAGAATAGTAGGTGTGAGAATGTAGGTCTTGCAGCATGATATTCCCTTTCTTGCATAAAAGTTTTTGAAAGAGGGTTCCCAGGGAGAATACTTTTTTCAAAAAATTTCTTTCGCTATAATTAAAAAGGTGGAAAGCGCGAAAAATCGCACCCTCCACCGTCCGTCGAATGACTTATTAGATCAGTTCCATACAAGCATTATACTACTTTTGCTCTTCATTGTCAATGAATCCCTTTAGAACTTTACGGATAATTTACAAAGATATTTTGCGCTTTTTGCATTTTCTGTTTACCCTATTCGAAAAAAGCCATCCCCCGTATCTACTCCCGGAAAACAGGGGTTGACAAAACTGTTAAGTTAACTTAAAATATAAGCAGCGGCGCGCGGGCAGGACGAGCCGCCCAAGTTTTTTA
The DNA here is from genome assembly GCA_015064015.1 of Oscillospiraceae bacterium. Lineage (GTDB taxonomy): Bacteria > Bacillota > Clostridia > Oscillospirales > CAG-272 > CAMEON01. The sequence continues at coordinate 61,660 of SVTB01000001.1, forward strand.
GGAGGTATTTGATTATGTTTGAAGTCATTCATAAGACGCAAGGCAGCGGTGAAAGATCCAAATACAAATACGTAGATATCTACGTCAAGGATTTGGCCGAGGCCATGAAAGTCAAAAAAAACAAACTGGTTCAGGGAAGCAAGCTGTTTATTGTGGAAACAGCATCGCTGTATGTTCTGAACGAGGATGAAGGCGTTTGGTGCAGCGCGGTAGACGGCACGGTGCTGGGGGAGGCTTGATATGGGGGTTGGATTTAATGATTTAACCATGATGCTGGGGAAACAGCCCTCTCAATCCAAGCCGCAGGAGCCGTCCGCTACCCTTCCCTACTACTGGCAGGATGAGGTCAATGACACCGTAGCGAAAATCAAATCCATTCAAGAAAACGGAGATCATTCGGTCGTTTGCTTCGGACTGGTCTCTGATATCCACATGGACGACGGGACATACCCCTTTTGCAAAAATATCGGCAAGGTAGCCGCCGCCGTCATGAAAGAATGTGATATTCCCGTATTCGTGAATGATGGCGATCTTCTGACCGGTAACACAGCAAAGACCAAAGAAGAAATTCTGTCATGCTACGACACCCTCAACAAGGTTCTCTCCCCCATCGGGGATGATCACCTTCTCTCGGTTTTCGGAAACCACGACGGTGCTTACGGCTACTCCACAAACGCCAACGGAGAAATAACGTATTACGATTACAGTCTGACAGACGGAGAGCTGTATAACAAGGTGTTCCGCCGGCAAGCCAAGGATTTCAGAAGAGTATTCGGTCCCGACGGTGTTTATTTCTATCTGGACAACATTCCCCAAAAATTCCGCATGATCTGTCTCGATGGGCGATTTGTCAAATACGTCGCCGACACAGACGGAACCACCATCATAAATCGGCAAAAGTCCGGCGGCTTTGGCGGCAACCAGCTGAACTGGCTGGTTCACGAGGCTTTGAACATGGAGGAGGGATGGACAGCGGCCATCTTCACCCATATTCCTCCCCTTTTAGAGTTCACCGAGAGAGATTACAATATCTTCCGAAGTATCATTACAAATTTCTGCAACAAAACCAAAATTGCAGACAGCAGCGGAAATTTGATTCCCCAAACTTATACAGGGGCATACGAATGGATGAATGTCAGCGTGAACATTGATTTCACCGCCGCCAAAGGCGAGCTACTGGGTATCTTTTGCGGACACAAGCATCAGGATTTCATATATCCCGACGTGCTTCCCTGCCCCATCACAACCACCATCTGTGCGACCCGCTACGAGCCTTATGACGGATCGGCTGATCTCCGCATAGAAGGAACCTCCACCGAAACGGCCATGGACTTTTTCTGCATCAACACGCAAACGCACGACATCCACATCATCCGTTGCGGTATCGGTGATGACCGCCTTTTGACTCATGGTGGATCAACCCCCGATGACATTGAGCCCGATTATACAAACTTTGCCGACCTCACAAGCAAAGACTGGAAAACGGATCACCGCTGTAATTCCGTAGGTGTCGTCGCTTTTGAGGGATTGACCGTAACCAACTTTATTCAGTGCGAAAAAGATGACTACGTGTATGTATACGGATTAGATATGGAAAATGTTGTCAACGGGCAGACACCCAAGCAACAGTTCCATGCGTCAACCATTGGTAACCTTTCCAACGTCTCCCTTGTTGATGCGGGGTGGTATGTAGGAAAGACGGATGACGGCGGATACATCTTTGGCGAATACGGTGCTGATGAAAACCGTTATTACCGTTTTTGCGGCGCGCCTATCAACGGCGAGGAGAATATCATCATTAAAGTCAAGCGTAATGGCGCATGGCTTTAATACCTGGCAAGCATCTGAGATAATGTGATCTTTGATGTATAAAAGTCCCTCTCGCGGCAGATATTTTCGCCGTGAGAGGGACTTTGTTTATAAAGATTTACGAATTATTTGATGCGCTTCAAGAAAATGGCCTCTATCATCAGCTTTGAATTCTCACGAAGTCCCTTAATGAAAAACGGAACCACCATAGTTGTTAGTACCTGTGCGACTAAGGAAGCCACGGCGGCACCCGATGCTCCCCAGAGGGGAATAAACACAAGATTCAGAACCACGTTGGCAAGCGCGGCAGAAAAATACACATATTTCAAATATTTCTGCTTTTCTTTGCACACGATCCAAGCATTTCTCGCGACACCAAGATAAGAAAACGCTGTATACCATGTAACGATTCTCAAGGGACTCACCGAAGGAAGGTAGGCCTCGCCGTACAAAAGCAAAATAACCCATTCGGCAAAAGCAGTCAATATCAAGGATACAACCACCGACACATAAAAGATGATCGCGTAGAGCTGCCTGTTTCGCTTGGCAAACATTTCCTCGTCCTTCTTATGCGCCTCCATGATGGAGGGGTACATGGAATCAATGATGGCAGACAGCACAAAACACCACATACTACACACGGCAAGGGCGGTGGAGTAATAGCCGATCTCCGCGTCGCTGATCATTTGCTTGAGCATGATTTTATCCGTTTGACCGTATATGGCTACCATCAAGCTCGGCAAGATAAAATGATAGCTTTTAGACAGCAGCTGTTTTCCGTATTGAAAGGAAAAAGCAAGCCTCTCTCCGTAATATTTGCGATAAACTACCAAAAGTATGATGCCCACGCATATGTAGTCCACAGAGGTTGCAAAGGCAAACCAAGCCACGCTCTGTCCGGTTATCAGAAGGATCACCTTGTACACCGCCGTCAGGGTATACGCCACCAGCGAAGCGATAGCGGTCACCTTAGACTGTAAGTGTGACTGAAACAGATAATTGATGGTCTCAAATATATGGAATATCAAACCTAAGCTGGAAAGTCCCACAACAAGGATGGTCTCCGTCTCTCCCGCATCCACGATGCTGACAATGCACACTACCGTCACTGCGGACAAAAAGCTGGCCATCGCTTTCAAAACCAACGCCGTGCCGATGACCTTGCCTTCAGAGCCTCGGTTATCCACAAATTCCTTGACAAGCACCGAGTTGATACCCAGCGTGCAGAAGGAAGAGAAAAAGGCGGTATAAGCAGCCGCGTAGTTGATGAGACCGTAGTTGGAGGGGCCCAAATACCGTGCGGTCAGAAGCCCCACCACCAAGCTGATCATCATTTGAACAACCTTGCCACCAATCAGCCATCCCGCATTTTTAAAGGTTTTATTTTTCAGTATTTTCGTTATCATCTATTCTTCTTATCACCTTGGCGGGAATACCGCCAACCAGCGTATCACTCTCCACGTCTTTGACCACGCAAGAGCACGCGGCAATCACGCATCCATCTTGAATGGTAACGCCGCCCAAAATGGTGCTTCTCGCACCAATCCAACAACCGTTTCCCACCTTGCTTTCAAACCGAATACCCTTGCCTGCTCTTCTCTCATGCGTACCGATCTCATGGCCGCCGGTTTGAAAGATCACTTCGGGCGCAATATCGCAGTTATCTCCGATGGTGACCGTTCCGTTTCCATTGACAATGAAATTCTTGCCCACCCAACAATTTTCTCCAATGCGGAGCGTAGCGGTGCATTCAAAGGGGCCCACTACCTTCGTTCCCTTTCCAATGCTATACCCTGCCCAGTTCAAAAGTTTCCTTTTCTTCTCGAAGTGCTTCGCGCCTACAAACAGGCGATTGACGCAGAAAGATGTAATTTTTCTCTTTATTCCCAAAAAAGCCACTGTCTTTATCCTTTAAACCAATTATTTTTTAAAATTTCCGCTTTGCTGCAAGGCCCGTCCTCGTACAAGGTACAAACCCTTCCCTCGCTTATTTCCTCGGCCAATCGGAGGAATCTCTCCGCGGCCACCTCGGCATTCCACTTTGTCGCGATGGTTTCATATGCCGCACGCCCCATGCGAAGCTGTTCCTCGGGTGTATTTAAAAGAAATGTGACCTTGCCGTACATATCTTCAAAATTTCCGTAGCGATAGATCAACCCGTTCTCCTTATTTTGAATCAGGAAGGGCGCGGCACCGATGGCATGGCTTGCCACAACAGCACAACCGCTGTTCATAGATTCGTTCAAGACCGCTCCCCAGCCTTCTTCAAAATCACTGGTGAACAGGAAAATTCCCGCCCTTTCCATATGTTCCCGAACCTGTTCGGGCTTCATAGCACCCAGCAAATGGACACAATCTTCCAGCCCCTTTTGGCGGATCATTTCCTCGGTTTGATCCTTCAGAGGCCCTATGCCGATACAATCAAGATCAAAACGGTAGTTTTCCTTTTTCAAACGCTCCGCGAGGGCAACCATATGCTCGGGATGCTTGCAGTCGATGAATCTGGCGCACCACAGAATTTTTCTGTTGTCTTTGGATCTCATCAGAGCATTCGCGTCATATTTTTTGGTTTCAGGGAAATATCCCCACTTGTACGCCCGATTGATAAAGGTTCTCGTGATGGCGAAATCCGCCGATGTATACGCCCCGGCACAAAGTAAATACTGATTCTTTTTCAAAGAATACCGCTGTCTGAACTTGAGTGCCCTCACAGGCCACTTATACAGCTGATATCCCTTACGGTATAGTCTTTCACTATAGCGAAAAATCAACTTTCCTTGTTTTTTTCTGTTCTCGATGTACTCCTCCGGCGCACTGCCGATGATGACCACATCCGCCGCATCGATAAGATCAAGGCATTTCCGCTTGTCCTCCTCACCGGTATATGCATATGCAATGTAGGAAGGATAGCTCTCCAACTCATATCCCAGCTTTCGGCGGTCCTCCCGCATCTCGCGGGTAGAAACAAACGTAAAGTCATCGGAAATCTTGGCATAAATCGCTTCGCAAAAAGGTTTTTGATGATGATTAAAATAATTTGATACAAAAACAATTTTCATAAGTGATCTCCATTCTGTCGCTTTACGGCAGTACAAATACTCAATTAGAACCTCTGAAAACTCTGTTGGCGGAAAAACTGCCTTAGCTTTTCCGTCAACAGAGTTCTGAGAGGGAAGTTCTGAGAAAGCATATACTTGATACGCCCACCTCGCAGGCACAAAGCCTGCGAGGTGGGTATATTTATGCTTTCATTTATACGCAAATCGTGGGACACATCATGCGGAGGTGTATCCGCTGTTATAGAACGCACCCTCGCCGTACACCACACCTGCGGGCATACCGCTGACGGTCGAAAGGTTGGTATCATTCCAGAATGCGTACATACCAATGCTCTTTAGCTCACTGCCCTCGGCAAAGGTTACCTCTGTCAAGGCGGCGCAATTATAGAATGCGTAAGCATCCAAGACCTCAACCGAGACAGGGATGGTCACCTCAGTCAACGCGTTACAATAGCCAAACGCACCCCAACCAATGGTCTTCAAAGCGCAACCGTCCTCAAATACCACAGAAGAGAGCTTGCTGCACATCATGAAGCTGAACTTGCCGATGTAGGTGATATCCTTGCCGATGACAACGGTGGTAATTCTCGAGCGGTATGCCTCCCAAGGCGTACCCTTCACCTCATAGTCAGCCATAGCGCCGGCACCGGTGATCTTCAGAACGCCGTCACTCCAGAACTCCCAGGTTACCTCCCCCGTGGTGCCGCCGGCAATCATCTTGGCGGGTGCAGGTCTCAGGAAGCAAGCCAGCTTTACGCTCAGGGCGTACTCGTGTGCGTAGCTTGCCTGCTGTACGGAAAGCACCACACTTCCGGTGTTGTAGAAGGGATATTCACCGATGGAAGATACGCCGTTGGGAAGGATGATGCTCTGCAGAGCGGTATCATTCCAGAAAGCGTACATACCAATGGTTTTGAGAGCACCGGTTTCGCTCATCATCACGGTTTCCAGAGCGGGACAGTTATAGAAAGCGTAGCTGTCAAGGGTCTCCACAGAAGCGGGGATGGTTACCTCGACCAACGCGTTGCAGTAACCGAACGCGCCCCAGCCGATGGTCTTCAGGGCACTTTCGCTCTCGAATACCACCGCAGTAAGATTGCTGCACATCATGAAGCTGAACTTACCGATGTAGGTAATATTCTTGCCGATCTCAACGGTGGTGATTCTTGTGCGGTAGGCATCCCAAGGCGTGTTCTTGACTTCATAGTCAGCCATAGCGCCGGCACCGGTGATCTTCAAAACACCGTCACTCCAGAACTCCCAGGTTACCTCCCCCGTGGTGCCGCTTGCAACCGCCTTAGCGGGCGCGGGTCTCAGGATGCAGGCCAGATTCTGGCTCAATGCGTACTCGTGAGCCTCGCTTGCCTGCTGTACAGAAAGAACTACGTTTCCGGTATTGCTAAAGGAATACTCGCCAAAGAAGGCTACGTCATTGGGCAGAACAACGCTCTTCAACGAAACATCGTTCAGGAACGCATACGCGCCAATGCTCTTCATGGCGCCGGTCTCGCTCATGATCACGGTTTCCAGCTTAGTGCTGTTATAGAACGCATAGTTATCAAGAGCCTCCACAGAAGCAGGAATGGTGATCTCCTTCAAAGAGGTACAATAACCAAACGCGCCCCAACCGATGGTCTTCAATGCGCTGTCATCCTCAAATACAACAGAGGAGAGGTTGCTGCACATCATAAAGTTGAACTTACCGATGTAGGTAACGTCCTTGCCCACAACAACATTCTTGATCATCGCGCGACGGTTCCACCAAGGTGTCTTGCCGGAATCGTAATCCGCCATAGCGCCGTTTCCGCCAAGAACCATGTCGCCGTTGGAATACAGCGTCCACTGTACGTCGCCCGAAATACCCTGCTCTACAATACCTGTGTAGAGATGGTAGGGAATACCGTTCTGCTTGGCGTACTGCATTGCATAGGAGCTTTCGGGAACGTAAAGCGCTACCTTGGTGCTCTCCTGGAACACGTTGGGCGCCATGGATGCGACACTGAAGGGCATCACAACCTTCTTGAGATTGGTGCAACGGAAGAACACGCTGGCCCCCAATGCCTCAACGCCGAAAGGAAGCTCGATTTCGGTCAGATTATAGTTCAAGCCAAACGCGGATGCGTTGATCTTCTGCAGCTTGCTTCCCTTTTCAAAGGTGACCTTGTGCAGATTTTCTGCGCCGTAGAAGGAAATTCTTCCGATCACGGTGATATCCTTGCCAATGACAAGGGTCTTGATCAGCATACGGTGCTCGGGATACCAAGGCACAATACCTGTGGTTTTATAGTCGGACATAATGCCGCTACCGCCGATCTCCATTTCGCCATCCGCGCGGAGAACGAACACAGCATCTTCACCGCAAACGCCGGCGTAAAGCACATCTTCAGTCGGGATAGAAACGCCGTCCTCAAAGAGACAGTCAGTACCGCAAATGTTGACAATACCGTCGTAGGCTTTACCATCCTTGTAGAAGTTATAGAACACGCCGTCGATACGGTTAATACCGGTGATATACTCGTTTCCTACGAAATACATGACGGTATCATCAATCGCATAGAAGCCGTCGAACATATAATCGGGGAGGTAGATGCCGTTGGCATCAAAGGTGTGCATTGCACCGTCAAAGAAATGAGAGCCGGTGAGCATCACACCGTTCTTGTAATAATAGGTCTTAACGCCCTCAACCTCAATCCAGCCGTTCATGGCGGCAACACCGTCGTAATAGGTATAGCCGTCAATGTAAGTACCGTTGAACAGCTCGCCTCCAACAGTACAGGTCAGCTTGCCATCAATCAGCTCGAAGCTATGCTCAGCCACAGCGGGAATGGTAATGCCCCATTCAACCACAGAGTTACAAGCCTCGCAGAAGGTTCTGCCGGTATAGCCGTTGACACAGCTTGCGGCCTTATCCTCAAGCGTTACAGGGGTATGCGCATGGGTCGTTCCATGCTCGGTAAAGTAGGGATCGCTACCCATGCTCTGGAAGTCGGTATACATTTCCGTATTAACCCGGAAAGCCTCGTTCGAGAAGGTGTTCAGGACTTCGGAGGTATAGCCGTCAACGTAGGTAATCACACCCATGTCAACATCTACCTTCAGGTCATGGGGCCAGAAGTTATACTTAGTCCATACGGTTTCAGCCGTATAGCCGGGGATCTTCATGTCGGTATCAAAGTAGATGATACGAATGGGGATCTGCGCTAAAACAGCCTTACCGACATACACGTTGGTTCCTGTGCGGGTAAACGTAACGGTTGCCGTGTTGGTTTCCTTGTCAATGCTGTAGGTGGCGGAGAAACCGTCTGCCAAAATCATGTGATCCAGCTCCCAATGGTTGACGCTGTTGAGGTCAATAACCATAGTGACAGCCTGGATGGTTTCGATGTTGGTTGCTTCCATGTTCATCCAGAAGATAGAACCGAAATCCAATCTGTCCTTGGTAACAAGGGAGGGATCGGCAGGTACCAGCTGGATGGTAGAAGCCTTCACGCCGGACTCCACCTTTACGAGACGAACAACGCTGGACTTATTGCCTGCGTTATCGCAAATCTCAAACTTGACACGGTGATAACCGTCGGCCACAGCGATATCAGCCATAGAGATCTTGCCGTTTTCATATACGCAGTTGACCTCTACACCGTCGATATAAGCCTTTGCGGTGGAAGCGTTAAGGCCGGTGTAGTTGTAGAGGGTATGCTTGGTGCCCGTACCGTCGGCTCTATAGGTTGCTTCGGCCACGTTCGCAACAATATTCAGGAGGTTGCTCGTGGTGGTCACAACACCGTGCTTGTTCAGGTTATTCTTGGCACCGTTGTTGTCCATAACAACAGACTCGAAAATGGGAGCCTCGCGATCCTCCACAGCCTCAGAGTAGTCTACCGTGATGTTGTCAATATAGTAGGTAAAGGGACCGTTGATAGAACCGTTGGTCTGCCAAAGGATATTGTTGATGGACTTGTGGAAAATCAAAACGAGGAAGAACTCGTCCTTGTCACCCGCATTGTGCCCGTCGGAGGGGTCAGCGTCGAAGGGATTGGAATAGGTCAGATCCACCTTTTCAAAGTCACTGAGATCCATGGAGAGATAATGCCAGCCGGATTCGTCCACGTTGTAATATACGTTTTCGGAGTTCATCAGGTTGACCTCTGCCAATGTGTCGGGAACACCGTCACCGTTGGTGTCGTACTTATAGAAGCCCTGTACCCAACACTGAATGTTGTCATCGGGAACGTAGAGCCAGAAGCCAAGAGAACGGGCATTTTCCAAAGAGATCTTCTGATCCTTGAGGCCCAGTCTCACGTACGCGTACTGCTTGGAGTGAACGTCAGCAGAGGAAAGGCCATTGGTTTCCAGACGCATAGAGTAATCGCCATTGTGAACTTGGCCGTTGGTGCGATCAGCCAAAGACAGCTTGTGATAGAAGTCTCTGTGAGGCTCGCCGGGATTTCTCAAAACGATGGAATTCCATTCATCAATATCGGCCTGACCATCCTCAAAATCCCACAAAACCACAGAGGCATCGCCCAACTTGAGTGTTGCAGAAGCGGTAATGTCGGTATCCGATTTCAAGGTAACCGTCACAGCGCTGGCGTTGTTAGCGGGAGCCGTCGCGGCACCAATAAAGTGCAGACCGTCCACCACACCGAGATCCGCATTATCCGAGGTAATGATGACATCGGCAGGACTCAGACCAATCTCATAGAGGCCGTCCAGCGTTGCCTTGACGGGAATCATTGCTCTGGTACCATACGGAATGGTGACAATAGGCTGGGAGAAGCTCAGCTTATCGGGCATGGAAAGGGTAATGGTGCGCTCACCTACCACCTTGCCGTTGTACAGCATTTGCGCGGTAACCATACCGGGTGTACCGTTGGAGGTGAACACACCGTTTTCAATGGTACCCATACCTTCTTCCTTGATGGCCCACGCCACATCGGCGGGCACATCCACCTTGGTACCGACGGCGTCAGTACCGAGGGCGTTAAAGGTGATGGAGGAGCCGGGGGTATAATAATCATACTCGGTACTCAGGGTGGCGCGCTCAAACTCACCCGAAGCGGATGCGGTAGAAATAACCAACAACGTATTGGTGGTAGGTCTCTCACCGCCGTCGGACAGAGAGCAGTTGACCTTCAGCTCCTCACCGGGACGCTCGGATACGAAGGTGGTGGATCCGCCGCCATCGCAGTTAGCCACATAAATGCAGCCCATCTTAATCATGTACTCGCCCATTTCATACATATTGAATCCGGTGGAGTAGGGGGCTTGGCGGCCGTCGGATACAGACAGGATAATTTCACCCTCTGCGGTGATACCTACAAATGTACGGGATTCATGACCGCTGGTGTGATTTACACTATAGGTCGTTTTGGGAACACCATTTGCGTCGGGCTTGACCAGCCACTCCCAAACGGAAATGGCATTCTGTTCCCAGCCGGTAAGCGGGTCCGTTTGGGAACGCATCAAAACCTTAGGCATATCATCGGGACGCTTTTCGCCGCTGATGGGATGATAATCATAGTTGATGACGACAACGGCGTAATTTCTTGAAAAAGATGCCGCGCCTTGGCTGTTTTCATAGTAATAGCCATCCAAAATATTGTAATACAAAGGCTCACCGATCAAGTGGGGATTTGCCTTGTAATAAGCACTGTCATACCAGCTCAGCATAGCATTGGTGGCAGCAACGACATTACCGTAACCCAACGCTTCGGCATTCTTTGCCTGGGTAGAGGTGGCTTCCGTCCCATAGTTGCCAGGGGTGGGAATCATGCCTTTATAACCGGGAATAATCTTGGTATAAGGATTATCCATATCCACCTTTACGCTGTGAACAACCTGTCTCTTAGAGCCTTCTGCGTTGTTCAGTACGATTTCTGTTTCCGTAATGCCGGGAGCCAACTCCCAGTCTTTTTTGGAAATGAGCTTATAGTAATCGTCATCGAGTGCTTCGGTATTGAAGTCAATGGCACCGGCCAGCACGTTCAGAGGAAGTACCCCAACGAGCATAGCGACTACAAGCAACACAGCCAAAATTTTGGAAATGGAACGTGTCTTCATGTCTTTTTCTCCTTCTTGATTTAATAAAAATGCACTCTATGTAAACCGATAAAATCGGACAATTTTCACGTGTTTTACAAAAATTAAAATACCTGATTTATAATGCCGTAGTTTTTCTTTTTGTTTGTATCGTCGCCAACGTGATACATTCCTTCCACCGTAAAGTCATCCCACGGATGCTTTCTCTTACGAAGCAGGATCTGGAAGGCGCGCAGGACACTACCCTGACTGATGAGGAGGATCTTCTTACCGGCATACTGCTCGTTGATGAGATCCATGACATCCACGCAATTTGCAATCACCATTCCCCAAGAGGTTCCGTTGGGCGTTCTGGCAAACATATTGTTTTCCATTTCCCGAGCAATAAAAGTCGGATTATATTGAAGCTCCTCAAAGGACTTATATTCCCAACCGGTGTTGTCAATGCCGTGCAGCTTGTGTACCTTAAATGCCTCAAACTTTTGCGGTGTTTTCATAACCAGCTCTTTGGTATGGACAACTCTGGGGATCGGACCGTAGAGAGCCACGTCAAAATCATATGCGTCAAGCTCTTTGGCCTGCTTTTCGGTGATCTCTACTCCAATATCCGTAAATTTGCAGTTATCGGATGTATCACTCATAAACTCGTGCTTGACAACCGCAACAGTTTCGGCATGGCGAATCAAATGAATGGACGCGCACTTGACCTCGGGGAGGGTAGTTCCCTCGATATAATCAATCTTGCCTGTAACCTGATCAACCGCAATTCCCCATCTAAGCAGATTGCGAGTGATATGAACTCTTTCAGACATAGGGATGGTGTTAACGTCAAACATATGGCAGTTTCCTCTCCTTATTTTTTCTGCAGGATTTGCTTTACCTTCTCGGTCAAATTGTTCTCAATGATATACTTGTATACCGACGCGGGGACCATGTCCTTCCAATCATCGCCATCTACGATCTTTTGACGGATCTCGGTGCTGCACATGGCCTTTTCCCGCTTGTCAAACAGCACCACGGTGCCATAACCTAACTCCCCCAAACGGTGCAGCTTCTCATAGCCCCAATCATCGTAAATGGTGAAGAAGGAGGTTGCTGTCAGGGGAACATAATTGTAAAGAATCTCAGGACGCTCAATGGGATAAGGAACGATCTCGAAATCCTCTCGCGGAATCCCCGCTTCCAAAAGCGCCAACTTGACCATGTTGAAGCGCTCGTAGTATGTAAAGGGGTTGGAGGCCGCTTCACTTCTATGGGGATCCACCTCTTCACGGATGAGAGTTGCATTTTCGGGAGACGTGATGCCCACGATCAGCTTTTTGCATTGCGCCTTGGCAAGAAGCGCGTATTGCAGATGGTCGTTGTGGAACAACTGAAATCTGCCGTGGATAAAGCCCAGTTCTATCATTTTGAAAATCTCCTTGTTTTGCTTTAATGATCAAAATATGCTTTTTTGATCATTTGTTTTCTTAAATAGGGCACGGCCGAAACTGCCACGCCATCCCTGAAACGAACATCAAACACCCGTTCGATCTCCTTTTGGTGGTATGCGTCATAGCACACGAAGTAACTACAGCTCTCTTTCAGAGAGATGATATTGATCATCCAGCCTTCGCCGCCCTCAAACCAGCGCCGGATCTCAGGCAAGTACCCCAAAATTCCTTGGGCATCCCATACGCAAAGCTGAGCCATACGGGGTGGCAGGATCGCAGTATCTCGAAGGCTTTTCAAGTCACCCATCAAAGCATTTTGAAGGTCGAGCTCCACGCTTTTCTGTATTTCCTCGAAGTAGGCGGCACGCCACGTCTCGTCAATGCCTCCGATTTGACACAGCTCGCGAAAGGCAACTTCATCCTCGGGGGTAGTGTTGGAGGAGGTAAGATTCAGGGTGTTATCCAAAATAGCGGCTACCAAAAGGCGCGCGGTAGAGGACTTCATTTGACCCTGTAAGCCTTCGTTTTTCCATTCACGGTAAATGAGCGTCGCCGCGGCACCGATAAACTCAATGTGCGCCGCTTCTCCGATGCGGTCATTCCAATAGGATTCAAAGCCAACGTGATGATCATATACCCGGACAACCTGGTCCAAGGGTACCGCATCCTTGATATAGTCGGGATCTGACACATCCACAATGATATACCGCGCCTCTTTCCTGTCAATGTCCGAAGGCCATATCCGCAGAAGCGAATGATCTTCCGTGAGAGAAGCGCACACGCTGTAGTTGGCAGTAGCCGCTGAATAAGCGATAGCCGGGCAGCCTTTCAGGCGCCAAAGCTCTGCCAAGGCCACGGCACAAGCATAGGCATCAATATCAAGATAGGTGGAGCCCGCCGTGACGACGATGGGGCGTTGGCTCTGTTTTGATTGGATTGTCTGCTGATTCATGGTTGTAAAATTCCCAAATCCTTATTCTTCCGTCATACGGTAAGCCGTAAAGGTATGATGCGTCTTTTGCTTTTCCTTGGGGGGCTCGGGCAAATAATTTCCGTACAGGCAGGTCAAATACCTATCGTAGTCTGCGGGGGCCGGGAACATTTCGCCCTCAAATTCAATTTCGGTTGTGCCCGCAAATACTTCTGCGGGGATAATATCCCGCTCTCCGTATACGCACCATGCCTTATTACCCAAGTATGCGCCGGACTCAGACTCATGAGCTCTGCTCTCACGAATGATCTTTTTGATAAAATGCTGACTGCCCAGCATTTTATAAAAGGCCATAATGATGTGCCATACAAAGCGCTTGAGCGCGCTTGCCGACATGGATTTCCGAAGCTTGGTTAAGGTAAGGCGGAATCTGTATTTAACCAGACGTTGAACCTCTCGTTTGGCGCCTTCAAGATCATTGTCCCACGCATCCAAGGGGAAAATATCCATGTCAACACCCAAGTCCACACCGTTATTGGTATTGTCCTCGACCTTGCGTGTCGTCATGTCGCAAAGCTTGGCAAAGGGGAAACGATATTTTGGATTTCTTTCAAAGGCAAACAGCTGATACCGCTCATCGTCCTTATACAGAGACAGCAATCTGTTGTAATCCTCACGGGGCACCAGTACGTCCACGTCATCGTCCCAAGGGATAAATTTCTTATATCGGATGGCACCCAAAAGGGTACCATGAGAGAGATAGTATGTGATATTGTTTTCTTTACAAAAAGCATCGAATTTTTTCAGAATATCAAATTCGATCTCCTTCAGCTCCTGTAGCGACAATTCTTTCATAAAGGTCTATATACTCCTTGAATTTTCTGTTTTTGTCAAAGGCTTCTTCGGCCCGTCTCCTGCAAATCTCTCTTGCATAGGGCCTCTCCGTACATATGCGTATGATTTCTTTTTTGAGCATTTCTCCGTCATCGCAATCCACTACCGAGCCGCAGGTGGCATCTACTGTCTCAGGGCTTCCGCCCGTCCTAAAGGTAACAACCGCGGTGCCGCAAGCCAACGCCTCCATATTCACCGTAGGATACGTGTCCTCTCGAGTGGGATTGACAAACACATCGGCGGCGGAATAGATCTCAGCCAGTTCGGCTTGATTCTTGGTTCGGTGTATGGAAATGATCTCCTTCGGCAGTTGCGCGTCGGTCGCTTCATCGGTGCCCACAAGAACCACCTTATAGTCCTTGGGCAGTTGCTGCGCCAAATCTCTAAAAACGTCAAGCCCCTTGCGGTCATTCCATCCAAAGGACACGCCCAACACAATCTTGTGATTTTCCAAGCCGTATTGACGGCGAAAATCACTCTCGGTAGGTTTGAAAATCTCAAGGTCAATGCCATTATTGATGACCTTTTTCGGATACTCCTTCAAAAAGGACGTTTCCACCAGCTCCGAAAGCCATCCGGAGGGGCATACCAATGTCATGCGGGGAACATCCGCAAACCATGCCCTTTTTCTCTTCCACATATAGGAGGAGGTATCCAAGCAGTTGCTTTTGTTTTGCTTGAAGTGGGCGCAGGCATGACAGCCATCTTTCCATTTGTCACAAGCATAACCGATAAAATGCGGGCATCCTCCGGTAAAGGACCAGCAATCATGCAGGGTCCAAACAACGGGTATCTTATACTTTTTGATAAAGTTAAACAGCAATCTGTGGTTGATATAGCTCCCGTGGATGTTGTGGAGGTGGATCAGGTCCGGAGAAAGAGAGCGAAGCTTACGCAAAAAAATGCGCGTGCGCAGTATTGAAAAGCAACCTTGAAGCCCCGTGATGGTAGCCAAGCGGTTATGAACATGGCAGTCAAGCCAAGAGCTGACCGCCAGCGCTTCTGCTCCCCCCCTTTCGTTGAATCGGTGGGCGGGCACAACCGTATGACCTCGTTCTTCGGCACATTCTTGTAGGCTCTTCACAATTTTCCCCGTACTGCCGGTGGGGTAAACCGTATTGATTTGAACGATCCTCATGTCTCCTCCGTTTCAGTTTCACAGCCACCCGGTATCATCTATGTGCTTTGGCGTTTGCTCTTAATCAAGGCATTTACCCCGCCCGAGAGCAAGAGAAATCCTCCGGCAAACCAAGGAAGTCCTTCAAACACCGGCTCGTGCGCCATCAACGCAAAGCAGGCTACATATACCGAAATGATCCAGATGCGGCAGGATAGAGAAATGTTTTTACAGCGGTAAACCGCCCACATTTGCCAGAGCGTTCCCGCAAAGACCGCGAGCAACAGCATCACGGCGGGGATACCTCCCACGTTCAACGCGCTCAAAAAAGCATCATGTCCGTAAAAACCGGTGTGGGCTCTCATTTGTCCCCCTCCCCACGGATAGGTGGGGATCAGACGAATATATTCCTTTTGGATGGCCGTTCTCGATTCATCGCGGAACATATTGCCCACGCTTCCCGAGGCTATGCGCTTAAAAAATTTGCTGTTTTCAATGAGAGTTCTGAGTCCCATGGTATCATTGAACCAAAAAATCAAGAACAGGCCAAGCAGAAGCGCCATAACGATCAAGGCGATCAGCGCCTTTTTTCTGACTTGAGAATGAGCCGAAGATTCCTTGCCGCCCAGCACGCTGAGGAAAAGTCCAATCAAAACACAAACCAACAGGGCGACGAAAAGGAATCGTCCCGCTAAAAACAGGGTATTGTAGACGAGCATCACTGCGGACAAAATCAAAACCGTCAGCTTCATCCCTTTCTTTTCCTGCAAAAACAGCCCGTAATATATAGTGCCGCACAGCAGGACGAACAAGCTGGCTTGTCCCGTAGCCGCCCATATCTGATTGGTCCATACATCGTAGGTGTTTCGTCCGATGTTGTTTGCGGCGGTCAAATTCTTGAGAAAATTCAGCATACCGTGGGTTGCCGTCGCAAAAGTCAGAAGATAAATCAGGTGGTGTATACTTTTCTCACGCTTACCCGTGACCAGGTTTTCACCGATAAAAAAGCAAATGGGATACAAAAACAGCTTGATAACACCGTTGATACCATTATCCTTGTAGAAGTAAGCGCCGCCAAAGACGGCAAAAACGATACCGAACAGCAAAACGGCAAAAAACATTTTGGATACAACGATGGGTGTACGGTTCAAAAACATCCGAACCAACAGCACAGCCAACGCTGCAAGACAAAAATAGAAGAAATCGTTTCGGAAATTGACAAAGCACAAAAAAAGGATGATATTCATGAGCCAAGAGCGCTCGATCCATTCCTTTTCACTTTGTTTCTTTCCAAGTACAGTTGCATTCATATCAAGATTCACTCATTAGTTTCAATATTTTTTGCGCTTGCACCAGCGCGTTTTTTTCTTCGACAACAAAACGTCTCCCCCGGCGCGCTTTCTCCGCAAGCACTCGGTAGTCCATATTGACCAAGGCTTCTATATAAGCCGTCATCTCATGAGCGTCACCGAAAGGCATTTCGTTGATATAGGGATCATATTCCTCGGGAATCCCCTCAAGGCGGCACATGACCGTGGGTATACCGGACAGCATATATTCCATGGTTTTGGAAGGGAAGCTGTATCGGGTATACGTACCGGTGGGCTTTCTCGGGTTGATGAGAAAATGACTTTGTGCTCGCACCTCGGCAAGCTTATCCGGGGAAAGAAATCCGAGATAGCGGATGTTTCCGTAGGGGGTATCCTTGATCAAGCGCACAAGCTCGGCCTTATATTTCCCGTCTCCGCAAATCCAAAGCTCGGCTTTTTCAGTCATGCCAAAGGCCGTAACCAAGGTATCCAAGTCATATTCCGCTTCAAGCGCGCCTGTATACAGAAATACGGGACGCCCGCTGGGATTTTGTGGGTAAAAACTCTCTGCATCCGCCTTTTTTTCCACAGGCACAAGGCCTTCCATCACAAGATAAGGGCGGTTTTCGACCTCCAGCGTCTCAGCTAAATACGGGGTCATCACCACAAAGGCATCGAAGGCTCGAGCCTGCAATACCAGCCGATTGCCCAAGCGAACACGCCCGGAGGTCATATACCGAGGCATATCCCCACGACCGGGGACACAATCCGTTTGCAAAAGACAAATCTTCACCCAAGGAAAATTTTTCTTGAGCGCAAGCGCCGCACCCACAAAGGGCTCGTAGAGGCTGTAAAGAAGCAACCACGTGTCCTGCGCTTCATCCTTTTGAAGAAGCTCCGAAGTATAAGCTTGGATATGCTTTTGGATGATCTGCTTTTTGATTGCGGGAAGATTGAGATATCCCACTTGGCGACCGCCATCAGGGGTGTCGGTTTGTCGCACCAACAAAGCTTTGTTACGCAAGGGAAAGCTTCCCATGGGAGGCACCGACACCACCGTCAGATCACACGCACCCGTGGCCTTCAGGCCTTCCGCGAGATGCTGTCCAAAGGTGTGGGGTGCCATTTGCAAATGGCCGCCGTTCATCGCGCGGTAGTGCTCCAGCGCGTCGTCGGGGTACTTCAGGCTGAAAAAGATAAGTTTCATAGTTGCTCGATTCTTTTCAAGTGGGCTATATGGGCCTCTGCCATACTTTCAATGGTATACGCTCGTATTTTTTTGAGGTTTGCTTCTGCCATATGGGCACGAAGCTCAGGATTTTCAACCAATACATCCAGCTTTTCAGCCAAAGCCCTTTCATCCTCGATGGGAACAACGTAGCCGTTCGTCCCCTCTTCGATGAGCTCCAAGGCGGCAATACAGCGATTCGTCGCAACCACAGGTGCGCCGTTGGCCATGGCTTCATTGATGACCAAGCCCCAAATGTCCTCGCGGGTGGGTAGGACGAAGATGTCGCAGGCACGATACCACCGCTTCAGCTCTTCCTTGGACATGAAATCCAAGAAGTGTAGGCGGTCAAGCCCCAGCTTTTCCTTCATTTGCAGATATTTGGGTGGCGGCGTACCGCCCACAATATAAAAATCGCAAGTGTTCTTCATGGCAGCCATCGCTTTCATAAGGACATCAAAGCCCTTGCGGGGGATGAACTGGCCAACCGATAAAGCCACGCAGGAGTCCTTGATCCCCAATTCAGTCTTGAGTGCTGCTCTTTCCTCTGCGGAGCAAGGCGTTGTCAGGATATCCGAGGCATTCAAGGAGCTAAAGGGATATTTCAAAAGGCGCTTGCGAGATACGCCCAGCCGAGCAAGATATTCCTCCAGCTCCCGGCAAGTGATAAAGTGGCCCTTGGCTTCTTTGACGAGATATTTTTTGGCAAGATATTTATGAACCAGATCTTTTTTGTTAAAAGCTCCGTCATACTCAATGTAATAGGGAATTTTTTTGCGGCGGCAATAGGCGATGGCTCGTCTGGCCGCGGGAGAGCCGTAGCCTGAAAAAATAACGATGTCATACAGATTCTTTCGAATCAACTCCACAAGGCCCTTGCCTCTGCTGAGCTCGTCCTTCCAAGGCTTTACGTTGGCGTATATCTTCTTGAAATTCTTCGTTTCTTGTCGCTCCCATCGGGCATCACGGTTGGTCGCAACTTCCCTTTCAAAGGCCACCGTAAGATCACAATGGCGGCCAAAAAGATTAAAGAAATCCACCCGGTAAGGAGAGGGGATATTGGTCATGAACAGGACTTTTTTCGCAGGGTTGTCCACAATACCCATAAAAGACAGTATCCTTTGTCCTTGGATATGCGCGTTCTTTTGAGTCGTGACAAACTTTCGGGCTAAAGCGGCTCTCTCGGAGGCCTCTTCCTTATGCGACAGCACCCATGAAAGAATTTCCCTCATGCCGTCAACGGGATCTGCTTCAGGGTCAGCATAAAACAGGTAGGGATCGTATTCCGAAGGGATGCCGTCCAGACGATACATCACCACAGGCTTTCCGCTGGCCATATATTCCATGGTTTTCGAGGGGAAGCTGTACT
>SVTB01000055.1 GCA_015064015.1 Oscillospiraceae bacterium
CGCTACATGGCCATCTCCTACCGCACCAACTCCGCAACTGACGGTCAGTTCTTCATGGGCTCCGGTCAGGGTTGGACCGGTAACGGTGACCAGTTCCTCCAGGCATGGAACGAGGACGGCAACTGGAACCTTGCCATCATCGACCTGCATAACGTAGGTCTCACCGCGTTTGCCGATGATATCCTCAATTATGCCCGTCTGGACTTCTTCACCGACGCAGGCGCTGAGGGTGATTACTTCGATATCGAGTACATCGCATTCTTCAACACCGCCGAGGCCGCTGCGAAGTACGATTTCGAAATGCACAAGGCTCCCATGTGGGATGCTGACAAGTCTGTCATCGCTCACCAGAGCTTCGACCAGTTCTACTACGGCAATGGCGGTCACGATGAAGCTGCTCTCGACGAAAACCTCACTCTGTACCATGCTGCTAACCGTCCCGACTGGGATTTCGTAGCAGATATGGTAGGTAAGGATCACGAGTACCTGACCTACTGGGGTTGGGTCGCTACCAAGTCTGAGACCATCGGCCAGTTCGGTTATCAGTTCAACGGCGGTGCACCCGTTTACGATGCCGCTTGGACTCACGCTACCGAGCAGCCCGTTATTGACGCTGCTAAGCAGCTGGGCGGTGTGAACGGTTCCCGTATGAAGATTTTCATTCCCGTTGCAGGTCTCGAGGGTGAGAACACCCTGCGCGTTCTCTATAAGGACGCTGACGGCAACGAGGTCTGCCTCAACGAGATCACCGTGATCATGCCCACCATTTACCAGCAGTTTATTTTTGAATCCGACATCATGGCCAACTTCGAAGGCTCCACCGAAGACGTTGACCTCAAGTACTCCGATCTGTCCATGCTCTTTGATCAGATCAACTATGGTGCAGGCGAGCCCATGTACGTCAGATATAATGGCGGCAATCCTTTCTACAACGTAACCCACTTTACTTCTATCCACACTAAGCCCGACGGTCAGTACGCGTTCAATGTTAACGTGACCGAGACCGGCGGTGTTGAGGGTCAGGCAAGCATCTTCGTCCGTGGCTACCGGTTGGCTTCCATCGAGAATCACTTCTTCGGCCAGGACGGTAATGACGTCGGCGGCGTGAGCATGGGTGGTGCAGGTATCTACATCAACTACATTGCCAGAGGCGAAGGATATGCCCTCCGTCTGAACATCAAGACCTACGCAGACGGCAAGTATATTCCCAACCTCTATTATGTACCTGTTGACAGTTCCGATATCACCATCGCTGATAACGGCTCTACCGTTTATGTTTTGGCTGGCGGCAAATTGGCTGCTACCATCGCCATTTCCGGCGTTAAGGACTACGGTATTTCGACTCAGCACGGAAGCGTTCCTGCAGATGCTCTTGCTGAGAAGGCAGTTCTCACGACCTCTGAAGGCACTTTCGAGTTGGACAACGCTTGCGTAGCTGCTAACTTTATGGATTCTGATCTGGGTATTGCTACCAGAACCGGTACCATCAACTTCAACCGCGTTACCCTCAAGGGCTTCAATACTGTTGTCATTCCCGAGGACTTCTACGTTCCCGCAAAGAAGCACAACGTTGCTGTAGGCAAGCCCGTTTACTCTGACAGCGTAGAGAACGAGACCAACATCGCTTCCAACGCAACCGACGGCAACGAATCCACTCGCTGGGGCGCTCTGCCCAACGGTGAGGCCAGCATGATCGTTGACCTTGAGAAGGTTTATCACCTGGTAGGTATTTCCGCTTACTTCGAGACTGCAAACTGGGCATACACCATTTCCATCTCCGAGGATAACGAGAACTACATCGAGATCTACCGCGGTGAACCTCACAGCGCCAAGGTTTGGTCCATCGATGGAGAGGCTGATGTTCGTTACATCAAGTTCACTCGTTTATCTGATGCAGAAGATCAGTCCACGCCTCACTGGTTCTCCATCTACGAAGTTTACGCATATACCAATGCACCTGACGAGCCCGAAGGAGAGTACTACGAGAACCTGACCGTTCCCCAGGATCAGTGGGTAATCTCCGGTCATATGCCTCAGCTCGTAGCTCCCGATCATGCTACCCACGGTGCTATGGTCGCAGCCGGTGGCGTTGAGTCCGCAGCTCTCCTGCACCAGGGCTCCATCTACCTCGGCAACATCGATCTGTCCAAGTACTCCAAGATCGTCATCATGTGGGGTTCCGATAACAGCCAGGTCACCATCGACGCTTACAACGCAAACGCTAACAACCGCTTTGCTCTTGTAAATTCCGATAAGAACATGGTTATGTCTCCCGCTGAGGAGACCATCATCGCTGCCGCTACCTACGAGCTCCACGGTTGGGCTGTCGCTCCTTTCGAGATCGACCTGACCGGTGTTGACTACAGCGGTGACGTTTACCTCACCCACGACTCTCTGCCCGGCGGCTTCGCTCTGGTCTACTCTGTCGAGTTCATCGGCGGCGAGATTGTTGAAGAACCCACCGTTGAAAATGTGGTGATCGACCTCTCCACCATCGAAGGCCATCAAGCTACCAACAACTATGGTTATGATTGCCCCGTCCTCACCATTGGTTACGACAAAGTATTCTTCATGGGCGATATCGACCTGAACAAGTACGCTCAGATCATCATCGAGTACTCCTACGACGGCGATACCGTTGTCGAAGGCAAGCCCGTTGAGCAGAACTGGGCTGAATGCGGCCGCGCGCCCATCATCGGCTTCACCGCTCTGAACAAGAGCTTCGGTTTTGCTAACGTTACCAATCAGGATGCTATTGACAACGGTATTTATACCGACCTGCCTCACACCCCCGGTACTTGGGCAGCAGCTTCCAGAACCGCTGTTATCGAGATTCCCGAGAACATCGGTTACAACGGTCCCTGCTACCTCTCCGCGTATAACCCTTGGTTCCGCGAGATCGCCGTCTCCTCTATCACTCTGGTTCCTAGAGCTTAATTCCATCGCATTTTGCCCGCCCCCCTTGTGGGGCGGGTTCTTTTTTTTATCACATGGGGGTACAAAAAGCAAAAAATATCGATAAATTTTCTCTTTTTAACGAAGATTTTTGAAAAAGATATTGCAAATTTGAGATCATTGTGCTATAATCTATAGTATTATAGGATTTCTCTGAAGAAATCCCGTAAAATATTTTAGAAAGGGTTAAGACAAAGATGAAAAAGATTCTTGTTTTAGCATCCATCCTCTTGGTTCTCACCCTGGCTTTCGTCGCTTGTACCGAAGAAAAGCCTCCTGTTGAGACCCCCGGCGAGACTGTTGCAGCAACCGATCCTGTAACTGATGCTCCCGTCGCTCCTACTGAGGAGCCCACTGCAGCTCCCGTAGAGCCTACTGACGCTCCCACCGATGCGCCTGTAGAGCCTACCGACGAACCCGTTGCTCCTACCGAGGAGCCCGCTGCTCCCACTGATGAGCCCGAGGTTCCCACCGAGGAGCCCGAGACTCTGCCCTACGTAGAGCCCTCCGCTGCAGGCGCAAATGGCCCTGGCCCCTGTGTTGACGCTCTGGGTGTGAACAACACTCCCGTCGACAAGTCTGCCGAGTCCCTCACCATCAAGACCGGTGAGACCTTCACCTCTGTTGATCTCCACGGTTGGGTTGGCTTCGCGCAGAACATCAAGGCATTCGGTTACTTCGTCAACGACGGCGAGTTCGTTTATGACGAGGCATTTGCCACCATTCTTCCTGAAGGCGATCCCGTTCTGGATCCCGCTAACGGCGGCGCTAACGCTCAGCGCTTCAACATTTACGTTCCCGCTTCTGCTCTGTCTGTTGGCGAGAACAAGGTTGGTTTCGTAGTACAGTTGGCTGATGATACCGTTGTTATCCTCCGCTCTGTTCTGACTGTAAACTACGAGAAGACCAACTGGAACGGCTCGGGTATCATTACCCACCAGTCCTTCGATCAGCTCTACTTCGGTACCGGTGATGCTGTTAACGGCCCCGAGAACATCTTCACTCCCGGCGCGTCTGCTCAATGGGACGGCATCGTTAACTGCGACTTCTCCGTCGATACCCTGACCTACTGGGGTTGGATCGGTTACATGGGTGAGCTTGGCCAGTTCGGTTACCAGGTTAACGGTGGCGAGGCTATCTACAATGCTGATTGGGCATTCGTTGGTGGCGACCACGAAATCATCATTGGTGCTGCTCAGGGTGGCGGCGCTGAAAGCGGTAACAGAATGAAGATCGCTATCTCCCTGGCCGGCATTGGCGGCGAAGGCAATGTGATCACCGTTCTGTACAAGAACGCTGAGGGTGTTGCTGTTGTTCTTGGCGAGTTCGTTGTGAACCGCAAGAACGCTGACCTGAACGTTCCCCAGGATCAGTGGGTAATCTCCGGTCATATGCCTCAGCTCGTAGCTCCCGATCATGCTTCCCACGGTGCTATGGTCGCAGCCGGTGGCGTTGAGTCCGCAGCTCTGCTGCACCAGGGCTCCATCTACCTTGGCAACCTTGACCTGTCCAAGTACTCCAAGATCGTTATCATGTGGGGTTCTGATGCAAGCCAGGTTACCATCGACGCTTACAACGCAAACGCTAACAACCGCTTTGCTCTGGTTTCCGCTGACAAGAACATGGTTATGTCTCCCGACGAGGCTACCATCATCGCTGCTGCTACCTACGAGCTGCACGGTTGGGCAGTCGCTGCTTTCGAGATCGACCTGACCAACGTTGATTACAGCGGTGACGTTTACCTCACCCACGACTCTCTGCCCGGCGGCTTCGCTCTGGTCTCTGAGATCACCTTCATCGGCTCTGACGTTGACCCCAACTACGAGCCCGAGAGCGAGAACTGGGTCGTTGACCTCTCCACCATCGAGGGCAACTCCAAGTTCCCCGAGGCAGGCTACGGCGATGCTTCCATCCTGAAGGTTGGTTACAACAACATCTTCTCCTTCGGTGAGGTCAACCTCGGCCAGTACTCCAAGATCATCATCGAGTACAGCTACGACGGTGACAACACCAGAGGCGACGGCAGAACTCCCGAGCAGTGCTTCACCGATGCTGCCGTTACTCCTATCATTGGCTTCACCGCTCTGGACAAGTGCTTCGGCTACGCTGATCAGGTGAACCAGGACGCTATCGATAACGGTGTTAAGGCCGAGATGGTATACACCCCCGGCTCTTGGGCAGGTGCTACCAGAACCGCAGAGATTGACACTGTTATGTATAGCGGTGTTGTTTACCTGACCGTTTTCAATCCTTGGGGCACTGAGGTCGTTGTCTCCTCCGTTACTTTCGTTAAGTAATACTTAAAAAGTTTTATACTTTCCCCCCACCCGAAAGGGTGGGGATTTTTTCATATCTGTGCGCTTACACACATCCATACTTTGCACAAAATAATGCAAAAAAATTTGTTTGTATTGCCTATGCCTAAAGACACAAAAATGACATACTCCTATGGTAAAATAAATATAATATAAATTTCGCATGGTGCGAAATTTGAGCTTGCCAAAAGCGTTAAGATATATAGAAAATCATGTTTTGAAAGGAGGATCTCATCTATGGCGAAATATTCCCGCCTTCGCCGCTTGCGTCGGAGCATATCTTTGATTGCCAAAAGCATTAGAGCCGTATTTTACCCGAGAAATATCAAAAGCTCATTCAAAACCATCTTGTTTTCAGCCAAAGAATACACGTGCTTTTTTATCGCGCTGTTTGTGGTTCAGACAGGCTTTTTGACCATATCTCTCATGACGGACATCAATTTGGCTCATGCTCAAAAAACGGTCCAAAATGAATATAATCATCATATCGAAGTGGTAGGGCTAAACCAAGAGCAAAAGGTCAATTTGGAGTATATCATAGATTTGGCCGTGACACGCTTGAATCCCTATGTGCAGTCTGCATCCTTTTATGAGGAATCCGACGGCGTGTACGTAGCCAAAATCGTTTTGAATGAAGATCAAAGGTTGAGCGCGGGCTTCTCCCATTTCAAAAGGGAAATGCTTTCCAATATTTCTCAGGAAGGCTGGATCATTCGCCGTACCCCCCTGTATACCTATCATCAGGACTATATCATTCCGTATCACGCTGCCTTTTGGGGGCTGACACTCTTATGGATGCTTCTGTCTGTCGTGATTTTGTGGTTTTTATATCGCATCCGCGTCAACCACTTCAAGTTTACTTACGGTATCTATATGGCTTGCGGCGCGGATTTTTCCAAACTGTACGGTACGGCGGGCGGGGAACTGCTGGCAATCTCCTGCATGACCATCCTCCCCTCGATCTTGATAGGTACCGGTTTGACAGCAGGGCTTTACCTGCGACAGAATATCCCCCTTGCGGTCTCCGTCCGCAGTATCCTCGGATTCTTTATTTTTAACCTTCTGGCTGTGTTGTTGGCTGTGTATTTCCCCATGCGCCGCATGGCAAAAAAACCTCCTGTCACCCTCCTGCGTGCCGTAGATAACGGCAGCTTGGTGGTATCTCCTAACCGATCTTTCCGTATGTTTGGAGAAGGGTATCCTCATAAATACGAGTTGTTTGGAATGTGGCGCTTACGCAAATATTACGCCGGGTTGATGCTGTCCGCCGTCCTTTTTGCGGCATTGTTTGTGTCGGGACTGTATATGTTGGGGCTTGAACAAGCGCATGACGCCATTGATCCCTATGAATACGTTATTCGCTACGGTACCTTGAAGCCTGTGGATGAAGAAGAAGCCGAAACCGACGAAAATGGCGAGTGGATACCGCCGACTCCTATGTATGACGAAGAAGAAATCAATCTCATTCGTGATGATTTGGATATTTTCTTAGAGGATGTGTATGCCATTCCCGGTGTCAGCTATGTGGATTGGCGTGTCAGCACATCGGGCGGCTCCACACAGTCCCACTTGCTTCTCAAGCCGGGACAAATATCGGGAGGAAGCGTCAGCTTGGTATCCAGCGAGGAACGTGCCTCAGAGGGCTATAAACGCGCTATGAACGACTATGATTATGTGGCAATAGATCAGCTCTACATTGATACATTGGTCAATCATAACCTGTGTACCATTGAGGGTGATCCCTATCGCTTGCTCGCAGAGGAAAAAATGGTCATTGTGAGCGAGGATGTCAATAATCAAAAGTGCTATCATTTTTCTCCCGGAGATAAGATTTTGGTGGCTGTTTTCAAAGCTTCTCATGGAGCTTTGGAGATGAATTTTAACCCTAAGGACTTGTTACGTCAGCAGATCAAAAAAAATGATTTTACTTACGAAGAGTACACGGTCTGCGCCGTGATACGTGGACAATCCTCGGAGCGCAATATTACCTTTGGCGTTACGTTCGATGATTATAAAGCATTAGCAAAAGAGTCTGCTCTTCGTGACACCCTGAAAGTTTACATGGAAGACGGCACGGATTATGATGTTGTTCGTGCGGCGGAAGGAAAAATTCGCCAAGCTATCAGCGTGTGTTCCGGCTGGTTGGTGGAGCCCACGGGGCACTACTTTGAAACCCACATTGAGGGCATGAAGCAGGATGACGGTCTGATTTTCATTTTGTCTCTTCTTTTGCTTCTGATTTCTCCTTTGGTTTGGTTTTTCTCGCAGGTCATGTATTACCGCAAGCGCCGCAAGGAATTTCATTTGCTCTATGCTTTGGGCGCACCAAGAAACAGCATTGCTAAGCTCCACCGTTTGGCAGGTGGCGTGCTGTCGGGTATAGCTTTCCTTGCTACAGCCATGCTCAGCTATCTATGCAACTGGCTGATGCATATGTTGCTCAATACTCTCTTGCCCAAGTTCGGCATCATCGAAAACGTGTATTATGCTTTTGAAATTTCATGGCCCGCCTTCGCCCTCTGCCTCGTGATATCGGTTCTCTGCGGTTTCCTCTCCTGTGAGGTACCCTATGTCATGTTTAGGCAGGAACAAAAAAAGAATCCCGATAGAATCATCGTGAATGGATGATGCTTGGGAGAAAGGATACGTATGGATTATCAACCCATCAATTTTGAAAAAAGTGATCGCGTTATTTTAGATGTACAGGATCTTGTGAAGCAATTTGACCAATCCGATGAAGTCATCACAGCTGTCAACCGCGTCACAATGAAAGTATTTGAAGGAGAGTTTGTTGCCATCGTTGGCCCTTCGGGCTCGGGAAAAAGTACACTCTTGCACCTGCTGGCGGGTCTTGATCGTCCCAACGCGGGTCATATATACATCCGTGGGCAGGATATTGCCGCTATGTCTTCGGATGATCTCAGTGCTTTCCGTGGCGACTTTATCGGTATGGTATTCCAAAGCCACAATCTGATTCCACAGTTTACCGCTCTTGAAAATATCCTGATCCCTACCATGATGCGCAATAAAAGCGAGCTTTCCTACGAGGAAAATCTGCGTAAGCTGGTGTCATCCTTGGGGATTGCCGATCGTCTCCATCACCTTCCGAGTGAACTTTCGGGAGGACAGCAACAGCGAGTAGCCATCGCCCGGGCCCTCATCAATCTGCCTCATATCGTGTTTGCGGATGAGCCTACGGGTAATTTGGATCGCACCAATGCCGACGAGGTGCTGGAGCTTCTTCTGGAAACCAAGCGTCTTATGGGACAGACACTCATTATGGTCACCCACGATATGACCATCGCCAACCGTGCCGACCGAATCTTCACTATGGATGATGGACGGCTTACCCTTACTAAACGCTGATGTTTAAAGTGCATTATAAAAGGCCGACGTTCGTCGGCCTTTTTTATGATCAGGAAAGGGTGAGTACGTCGCCAAATTGTGCGGCGACCTCAGGGTCGTGGGTAATGATCAGCAAGGCAGAATTTTTTGTTTGCTCTTTGACAAGGGAGATCATGTCATCCCTCAATGCTTGATCCAATCCTCGGAAAGGCTCGTCCAAAAGCAGAAGATCACCTTCGTAAGCCAATGCCCGCGCCAATGCTACCCGTTGCGCCATGCCGCCCGAAAGCTCCTGCGGATATTTATGGGCATCCTGCGCAAGCCCTACCATGGATAAATAGAAAAGCGCTTGCGGGAGGGTCTTCTTATTGTCA
The DNA here is from genome assembly GCA_015064015.1 of Oscillospiraceae bacterium. Taxonomy (GTDB): domain Bacteria; phylum Bacillota; class Clostridia; order Oscillospirales; family CAG-272; genus CAMEON01. The sequence goes on from SVTB01000055.1 coordinate 8,990, forward strand.
GACAGCACCAAATTGATGTTTTGAGCAGCGGTCAACCAAGGAAGAAGCCGTGGCTCTTGAAATTGCGCGGAGATTCGTTTGGCGCTACAGAGGATACGTCCGCTATCAGGCTTGATCAACCCCAGCGCCAGTCGGAAAAGGGAGGTTTTTCCGCAACCCGATGGCCCCATAATGACTTTCTTTTGACCGGGCTGTAATGATAGGTGAAAGTCATGGAAAATATGTGTCTCTCCCAATGTCAGGGAGACGGCGTCGAAACTCAAAATATTATCCACGATTTGCCACCTCCTTTACAGTTATGGCACCCTTTTTGCGCCCCTTGATGAGCTTAATCAGGAACAGCAGACAAAGCTCCAGCAAAAGGCTCAGCAAAATGACTGCCAGCGTCCACGCGAAAAGATCTACGGTTTCCAAATATTGCTTAGCATCCGAGAGCATTCTCCCGATGGATATCGCAGGCACGATGAGGATTTCCGCCGCCACACCTGCTTTCCAAGCAAGCCCCACCGAAGAGCGGCAGGAGGCCATGAAGGCGGGAATCACCGACGGGAGATATATACGGCGAAGAATTTTTAAACAGGAAAAACCGAAAACCTTGCCGAACTCCAAGAGCTGTTTGTCAACGTCTCCCAGTGCCTCATGCAGGTTTGCCCAAACCACGGGAAGCACCATGAGGATGGCAATAAAGGAAGGAAGGGTGTCACGGTCGATCCACAAATATGCCAAAATGATGAAGGAGGCAACCGGAGTGGAGCGTACCACCGTGATCAAGGGATAAAAAAGCGTATAGAGAAAAGGGACAAAATGTGTTGCCACGGCCAGAATCACACCCAGCAGAAGTGCAAAAAATACGCCATATAATATACGCCCCAAGGATGTGAGAATGGTCATCCAGAATTCTCCCCGCAGAGCCAGCACGCCAAGGCGTGCCAATACCTCCAAAGGGGAGGGGAGCAATAAGGATTCACCCACCGCTAAAGCAGCCACCATCCATACCGCAAGCCAAAAGACAATGACAAAGCCGTATTGCAGCAGCTTACGAGCGATCTTAGGTAAACGATTCCAGGCTTTGATCATTCTACCGCAATATAATACAGGTCATCTCCGGGAATGGCGTTACCCACCGATGCGGGAGCGACGCCGTGAAGAACCGTGTAGAACTGGGTGAGCATGGTTTTCATATCGTTGCCCGTGAGGAAGCAAATGTTACAGCCGGGAATGGCCTTGGCTGCCACAGCGCCCTTGGCAAATACGCCCTGCGTCTCGATCATAGCACCGGCTTCGGTGGGATTTTCCTTCACAAAATTGATAGAGGTCTCGTATTCGGTAAGGAAGGACTTGACAGCATCAGGATGCTCATTGGCAAAGGCGGTGCGCACTACGATACAGCCTTGTGCCAAAGAGCCCGGGGTGGTGCACTTGTCCCATTCAGCGGTGAGGTCCAAAGCTACGGCCAGCTTATCATTGGAAGACTTGGCAATGGTCACCATAGGTTCGGGAAGTACAGCGATATCCACTTCACCGGCCACAAGCGCGGTACGCAGATCAGCGGGCTGCGCATAGGTGGTATCAATGGTCACATCCGTGCCGGGCTCTAAGCCGTTCTGCTTGCAGAGATACGTGAGGATGAAAGAAGGATTTTGTGCGGGGCAGTATACTGTCTTACCGCGCAGATCTTCCATAGAGGTAATACTGACCCCTTCACCCGTCATAAGGTAAAGGACACCCAAGGTGTTGACAGCTACCACCTGTACGCTTCCGGGCTTTTTAGCATTCAAAGCCGCGGCGGCGTTGGTGGGAAGAGCGGCCATATCCACAGATCCGTTGATCAGGGCGGCGGTGATATTGGAGGCATCGGTCTCTACAGAAAAGCTGTAGTTGTTGGAGGCTTCTCCCTTGGCGTTTTTGTCCATGAGGGGAGCGATGCCAAAGCCCGTGGTACCGTTGAGCACCATGAAATTGACATTGGTTTTAGTCGTGGTGTTGGGGGTAGTTTCAGCGGGTGTATCGTTTCCGTTGCAGGAAGACAGAAGCGCGCCGAAGCTCAACATAAGACAAAGGGTGAGGATGAGAGATAAAATGCGGATTTTCATAACGGTTTCCTTTCAAAAAGATAAAAATTATGCGTGTTGCGCTTTTACAAAAGACTTCAAGGCAGAACGGTGGGGGATGGCGAGTTGCTTGCCCTGACGAAGGATCAAGCCTTTGGCCTCTAACTCGTCAAGTGCTCGGTAAAGAGAAGCACGCCCTAAACCCAATAGGTCAGCCAAGCGGCTCAGGGACATGGGAAGGGTGAATACAGCAGTTTCCTGATCGGGTGTTTGATTGAGGATCCATGTACAAAGCTTATCTTCGGCAGAGCCCGCACCGACGCAGGCAATACGCTTGTTGAGGAATCGGATGCGGTCGGCCAAAAAATCAATGTACCGAAGGGCAAAATTGCTGTCGTTTGTGATGAGATACCGCACGGCATCCTCTGACATACAGAGCGCGTGGGTCTCAGCCGTGGCAATGATGCGGGTCACCGCAGATTCTCCCGTATTCCCAAATAAGGTGGCCACACCAAAGGTGTCACCCTTTTGCAAAATACGAAGTAAAAGATCCGAGCTGTGTTCTTTCGTGTATACGTGTGCCGCTCCCTTTTGAATGATACAGAGGAACGGCTTGTCGTCATATCCTTTCAGCTCGGCTCCCGGTGGGAAAGTCAGCAGGGAAGAGGCAGACACCACTTCTTTCATCAGTGTGGCGGAGCAAGCAGAAAACAAAGGATGCGCCGCAAGCAAGGCATGAATATGATCTATCGAATGATCCATGGGCCACCTCCTTTAAAACTGTCTCATATGAGACATTTTATTGTATCATATATGATAAGATTTGTCAATAGGATAATTCAAAAAAATGAGCATATCTATCCGAAAATAAAAAGAACCGCGCACACGCGGTTCTTATCAATAGGATATTCATGCTTGACTTTGCAGATGGGTGTGCAGCATGGTCTTGGCGAATTCATACAGATCACGGAGCAGAGGCCAGGACAGGCAAAATATGATCACTGCAAATACAGAAGTCAGCAAAAGATTCAGCCACTTTCGTGGCGCCTGTGCTATGGCGGAGAGCCATAAAGCAGCAGTTAGGAAGAATATCACCAGAGCAACGGAGAGGAAAATCACAAAGTAGGGAAAAGCGTAGGGATTTTTTAGAGGATCTGTGAATCCAATACCCAAACCGCAATACAAGACAGCTGTACCGAAAAAGCTAGTAAAGCAGCTATAAAATAGAACTTTTAATGAAAAGGGAAGACGTGAATTTTGGGACGGAGCGGTGAGCGTGTACCATAATCTCATATCTCCGCCTCCTTATCTGATCTGTACAAATCCCAACTTCTTCTGTACCTTAGACAGGGTGCGACGAGCGACATAAGCGGCCTCCTCGGCGCCTTTCTTCATTTGGGCCTCGAGTTGGGCCTTGTCGGACATGAAGCACTTGAACTTCTCCTGCACGGGAGCCAGCGCATCAGCGCAGACCTCGCCCACGGCCATCTTGAAGTCGCCGTAGCCTCGGCCCTCGAACTCGCGCTCGATGTCCTCGATGGTCTTTCCCGTAAAGACAGAGTAGATGGTCATAAGGTTGTTGATGCCATCCTTGCCCTCGGCGTAGCGAATGCAGGTGTCTGAGTCTGTGACAGCGCGCTTGAACTTGCGGATGATGGTGTCGCGGTCATCCAGGATATAAACCACGGCATTGGTGTTCTCGTCAGACTTGCTCATTTTCTTGGTAGGGTCAGCGAGGGACATGATCTTGGCACCGCTCTTGGCCATGATGGGCTCGGGGATGGTGAAGGTGTCGGGGTAGATGGCGTTGAAGCGGTTGGCAATATCACGGCACAGCTCCACGTGCTGCTTTTGGTCGATGCCCACGGGGACAACGTCGGTCTGATAGAGCAGAATATCGGCGGCCATGAGCACGGGGTAAGTGAACAGACCCGCGTTGATATTGTCGGCGTGCTTCTGGCTCTTATCCTTGAACTGGGTCATGCGAGACAACTCGCCAAAACCCGTGAAGCAGTTGAGAAGCCATGCAAGCTCGGCGTGCTCCTTGACGTGGGACTGGACGTAGAGGGTATTCTTCTCGGGATCCAGACCGCAGGCCATGTAGAGAGCCAGAGTCTCGTAGGTGCGGCGGCGGAGGTCGGCGGGCACCTGACGGACGGTGATGGCGTGCTCGTCCACCACGCAGTAGAAACATTTGTACTGCTCGGAGAAGGACGCGAAATTCTTGATGGCACCAAGGTAGTTACCGATGGTTAGGTTTCCGCTGGGCTGTACGCCGGAGAAAGAAACGGGGGTATTTTGGAACATGATGATGTCCTCGCTTTCATATGTTGGTATTTTGTTTGGTATGGTAAATTGTTGTTTATTTTTTTCCACTTTCTTTCCTCGTCGAAAGAAAGTGGAGTAAAGAACGCCGCTCAATGGAGACGTTTCTCCCTTGAGAAACCCTCTCAAGGTGACGCACGCCGCCTTTGGCGGCAACAGCGTGTAAAGAACCTCCACACCCGGTACCTCGCCCCCACGGCGGAGCGCCTCGGGGCTCATCGACGTGTTGATTACTGTCGGCAAGTTGGTATGATCGTTTTTGCTTTTGTCGCAGAGTTGGAACTACAGTTCTGACTGTTCGAGGGAATTTCTCGGGTTAAGAACCAATTTCTCTCTTCC
>SVTB01000056.1 GCA_015064015.1 Oscillospiraceae bacterium
AACTTATCGGTGGGGTTAAAAGTACGCTCGGTCACGCCGCCGCTGATGCAGTTCTTGATCTTGGCGCGGACGAACGCTGCGCCCTTACCGGGCTTAACGTGCTGAAACTCAATGACCTGATAAACAACGCCGTCCATGTCAAAGGTCAAACCGTTTTTGAAATCGCCAGCTACTACCATAATAGTAAACCTCCATAATTTTGTTGTCTTTCACGCTGCGCACCTGTCTGCAAGTTCACAGAGTGATGGATTTTATACTTACGCTATATTATACACTATTTTTTCTTTTTTTTCAAGAGGGTTTTGCGATTTTTTTGTGATTGAATGAAATTTTTTATTGTATCGTTTTTTGACTTATACCGAATGATATAAATTGTTGTTTACCACCTGCGGTGGGGCTCTGGCTCGGGGATGTTCCCCCCATGCGAACCACAACCCGCGAGGGGTGATACAACAATTTATCTCCCTTCCCTTGACAAATTTCTCTTTTTGGTTTATAATGCCCTTGTAAAATGCGGAAGTATTTTCTATCCTATCCATGAAGGGGTAACTTCTATGTCTGAAAAAAATATTCCTTCCCTTTTCGGCAGTATGGTATTTAATGACGAAGTCATGCGTCAGCGTCTGCCCCGCGATGTCTACAAATCCCTGACCAAGACCATCGCCACGGGCGGTACCATCGACCCCGCCATTGCCGATGTGGTAGCCAACGCCATGAAGGATTGGGCCATTGAAAAAGGTGCCACCCACTATACTCACTGGTTTCAGCCTCTGACCGGCGTTACCGCCGAAAAGCATGATGCTTTTATCACACCCATCCCCGGTGACCGCGTGGTCATGGAATTTTCGGGCAAGGAGCTGATCAAAGGAGAACCCGATGCCTCCTCCTTCCCTTCGGGCGGTCTGCGCGCCACCTTTGAGGCCCGCGGCTATACCGCATGGGATCCCGCCTCTTATGCCTTTGTAAAGGATCGTACCCTCTACATCCCCACCGCCTTCTGTGCCTATACCGGCGAGGCGCTGGACACCAAAACCCCCCTGCTCCGCTCCATGGATGCCATCAGCCGTGAAGCTCTCCGCATCCTTCGTCTTTTTGGGGACACCACCACCAAGCGCGTGACTACCACCGTCGGTGCCGAGCAGGAATATTTCCTTATCAATAAAGAATATTTTGAAGGTCGCAAGGACCTTCTGTACTGTGGACGCACCCTCTTCGGCGCACCGGCCCCCAAGGGTCAAGAGATGGATGACCACTACTTCGGCCCCATCAAACCCAAGGTATCCGCTTTCATGAAAGAACTGGACGAGGTACTGTGGACGCTGGGCGTCAACGCCAAGACTGAGCACAACGAAGCCGCGCCCTCCCAGCACGAGCTGGCACCCGTCTATGCCACTACCAACATGGCGGTGGATCAAAACCTGCTCACGATGGAATACATGAAGCTGACCGCTGAAAAATACGGTATGGTCTGTCTGCTTCATGAAAAGCCTTACGCGGGTGTTAACGGTTCAGGTAAACACAACAACTGGTCTCTCTCTACCGATGATGGCCGCAATCTGGTCAAGCCCGGCAAGAATCCCCGCGAAAACACCCTGTTTTTGCTGTTTTTGGCTGCCATTGTCCGCGCCGTGGACGAGTATCAGGATCTTTACCGTATGTCGGTGGCTTATCCCGGCAATGATCACCGCTTAGGCGGCTACGAGGCTCCGCCTGCCATCATTTCTCTGTTCCTTGGTGACGAGTTAGACGAGATCATTGACGCCATCGTAGAGGGTGTAGACTACGCCAAGCACGCCGCCCCCACCATGAATCTGGGTATTCCCTCGGTACCTACCTTCCGCAAGGACACCACCGACCGTAACCGTACCTCTCCCATCGCTTTTACGGGCAACAAGTTCGAGTTCCGATCTCTGGGCTCTTCTCAGAATATTGCCCTGCCCAACATTGTGTTGAACACCACCGTAGCCAAGGTGCTGTGCGATATGGCTGACCGTTTAGAGGGTGCGGAAAACTTCTCTACCGCCGTTTCAGAGGTGATTCGCGAAACCTTTACCAATCACAAGCGTATCATTTTCAACGGCAACGGTTATTCCGCTGAGTGGACGGCAGAAGCCGCCCGCCGCGGTTTGCTCAATCTCCGCACGACCGTAGAGGCCTGTGAGACTTTGACCGCCCAGAAAAACATTGATCTTTTCAAGCAGTTTGGAGTGCTCAGCGAGGTAGAGCTTCGCTCTCGCCAGGAGATCATGATGGAAAACTACGCCAAGGTGCTGAACATTGAAGCACAGACCATGATCATCATGGCCTCCCGTCAGATCATTCCCGCCGTGGAGACTTATCTCGGTCAGTTAGCCGAGACCGCTGCAAACAAGCAAAAGGTCTGCGGAGAAGAAGCCATCACCCTTGAAAAAGAGCTGATTACCCGTCTGTCTGATCTGAACACCAAAGCTTTCCGCGCCGTGGAAGCCCTTCGTCAGGCTGATCGAGAAGCCACCGCTGCCGGAGACGCTCACACCGTGGCCTGCGCCTTCCGCGACAAGGTGGTGCCCGCCATGGCATCCCTCCGTACCCCCGTGGACGAAATGGAGACCCTCATGCCCTCCGAGCTGTGGCCTTTGCCTACCTACGGAGAAATGACGTATCAGCAGTAATGAAAAAAGTATGTAAGGGAAAATTTTTTGAAAGAACTTTTTCCCTTGATCCCTCTTAAAAACTTTAAAAATGAGAAAAGGATTGTCCGTTTGTGACAATCCTTTTTTATTTGGAAGATAAATTGTTGTTTAGGCGGCAGTGCCGCCGGCCAATACCGGGGATGTTCACCCCATGCGAACGCCATCCCGCGAGAGGGGATACAACGGTAAATTGTTGTTTATTTTTCTTTTTCGCTTTTCTCTCCTCGTCGAGAGAAAAGCTCCAAAAGAGCGCCGCCCAAGGGAGAGGTCTCTCCCTTGAGAAACCCTCTCACGCTGACGCACGCCGCCGTTGGCGGCTACCGCGTGTTGTGTGTCAGCCAACGCTGCTTATCCGCCCCCACGGCGGAGCGCCTCGGGGCTCATCGACGTGTTGTTTGATGGCGGCAAGTTGGCATAATAGCATTGCTATTTCAGCCGCAGAGCTGGAACTATAGTTCTGACAGCGAATGGAAGCGAAAAATTGGCTTTTTATCCAAGAAATCACTTGATTTCTTACTATAGCTACTCGATAGAAAAAATACAACTGTGGGGTAGGGGCCCCACATGGGCGGTAAACGGGGCACTTGTTGTGATGAAAATATCTCCCGACGGGTCAAGTGCTTTGCTCTTCCTACCCGCTATTCGATCTCTTGGTCAAATCCTGTTTTTGAAAGTTCTTGGAGGGGGTTCGGGGGAACCTTCTTCCAAGAAGGTTCCTCCCGCCGTACTCTGCTCTATTTGTCTATGCGTTCATATAAAATCAGGCTGTCTTACGAAAAGACAGCCCATTTTTTATTTTTTCATAGGTCTCAAGGTCTTGGGATCCAACGCTCGGCAAAGCAAGACCGCCAAAGCTGCCGTCAGAATGGCATTGGGAATCATGTAAGAGCCGTTGTACACGATGGAATACACCCAGGGATTCCAGCCCTCAAAGGCGTAGGAGCCCCACAGGATACCACCCGACAAGGTGCTGCAAACATAGCGCAACAAACAAACAATGACCGCACCCATGCCATATCCCAAAAGTCTGTGCTTTTGCCCAAAAGTCTTGGCAAAAAGCTCGGATGCGCCAAGAATGGAAAAAGCGACAACATAATCCAAAAGAATGCAGAGCAAAATCGCCCACCAAGTGTTTGCGGGGGGAACATACCATCCCATGAGCATCTGCAAACCTGAGAAAACAACGCCCGCGCCGATACCCCATGCGGGACCGCGTCGGAAGCCGTAATAGACGATGGGAAGCATACCAATGGTAATGCCGCCTCCGTTGATCCACGCCCGATTAAAGGGCAACAGAGCGCAGACAAAATCCAACGCCCATGCCAGTGCCAAAATCATAGCACCCTCCACCAAGGCCAAAAGGTGCTGCTTGTAGTTCCTTTTCAAAAAACCACCTCCAAATAAAAAATTTGACCGCACGGAAAATCTCCGCAGGCCAAAAAGAAGGTGATCAGTCCCTCGAAAATGCTTCCTACGCCGGTATTATCCGTATCAGGTTAAGGGTTCGCGCTCCGCGCATCTCAGCCAGCCTCGTGCGTCCACTTGCCAGCACCCCTGATTTTCTATGCGATTCGGTTTATTATAACACGCAAATGATCTTTTGTCAAGAGTTTTTTACATTCATTACACAAACTCTCTATTCAAAGATTCTTAAAAAATTCTTTTTAAAAGTTCTTGAGGGGTGTGGGGAACTTCTTGAAAGAAGTTCCCCACCAAAAACCCTATCTGCATGCCTCTATAAAAGCCTCAAAGAGCTTTAGCGAGTGGTCGTCATCATCCCGCCCGCAGTAGATCTCCGGGTGGAATTGCACGCCCACAAAAAAGCGGTGATTAGGGTCACGAAGGGCTTCTATAAAGCCGTCCTCACTGACAGCCTCCACAACAAGCCCGGGCGCGATTTCCTTCACATTTTGATGATGGAAAGTGTTGACGTAGATGGTGTCCAAACCCGTGATTTGCTGTAAATATCCCTCTTTTGCGAGTTTAAGTGGTTGTTTTCTATTCTCTCCCGCATCCTCTTGCCGATGTCCGTCAATGTGCTGATACAGCGTACCGCCACGGCAAACATTCATAATCTGAATTCCGCGGCAAATACCAAAGATGGGCTTACCCGAAGTTAACGCGTGAGGAAACATAGACATTTCAAAGCCATCCCGCACCTCGTCTACTTCCACGTTGTCAAAGGCAATGGTTTCACCGTAATATCTGGGATCTACGTCTACGCCACCCGAAAACAGAAAACCGTCGCACATTTCGGCGTAAGCCTTCAGTTGCTCCTCATTATCGGTATAGCCCAGAGGAATGCACCAACCGCCCGCTTTCCAAACGGCATTGATATAAGTGTGGTTAACCTTCAAAAATCCATCGGTACGTGAAGACATCATGCCGATTCTTGGCCTCTTCTGTGTCATATGATGCTCCTTTTATTCATATTTTGTTCATATTAGTTCAGAACATTACCATCGCCCTTCACAATGTCGATCATATTGTCTACCATCTGAATCATGTCGGGTAGCAGGAAACACACCAAAACAGCAATGATAACCGTCACAATAATGACCAGCAAAAACGCGCGCCATCCCGAACCCTTGTGATCAAATCGAATGTCAGCCGCATAGTGCTCTTCGTCGGGAATATAGAAATGTGCGGTATTCATGTCAAGAATAAATTTAGGAGGAACAAAATCTTTGTCGTTTTCGTGGGTTTCTAAGTGTTTTTCCCGCATTTTTGCAACTTCTTCTTCGTGCGCTTCCCTTTCCACACACTTGACTACCTTATTCAATATACCATTTCCACGGCGGAGACTGGATTTAACAAAGTAATTTTTATGAAATCCGTATTCCTCCAAGGTTTTAGCCTGATTTTGATGGAAGCACTGATCCTTGATGATCTTTCTCACAAATTTACCTAAGGTATTTTTATCATATGCCGCCACAATGGAAGCAATGATGATACCCATACAAATACCCAAAATGATATTTCTTGCGGTAATCAGGCTACCTGAGCCCATATTGATGTGTTCGTATCGGCCCAGGTCTACCGTCAGATATTTACCTTCAATGTAAGCCCACAATTCTTCCAGAAGAGACATTTCCTCCGACAGAGGCTTTATTTTTCCGAGCATTCGTTGAAATAAAAGTCCTATCATCCTCAAAGTCCCCCCTTATGTAATTTTTTGTTCATATTTATGCAAAAATATCCTCTCCGACAAGTAGTTTAATCAGGTCTTCCAAATCTCCATCATCCTCAAAAGAAAGCTCTATCGTCTTTTTTCTGCCTGTTTGAATGATTCTGACCTTTCGACCCATCTTAGACTGTACCTTTTGCTCAAGATCCTTCATATAAACTTTTTTCTGCAGTGTCTCGTTAGTCTCCGGTTCAGCCGACTCTACTTCCATATTTTCATCCTGCGCGGCGTTGATCTGCTTGACCATGCGCTCGGTTTCACGGACGGACAGATCCTTATCCATGATTTTCTGTGCCAAAGATATCATATCCTCGACATAGGAAAGGCCCAACAGCGTGCGAGCATGACCCATAGACAGCTTTCCTTCACGCACGAACGTCTGAATCTCCTCTGGAAGATCCAAAAGTCTCAAAGTATTGGCAATAGCCGAGCGGCTCTTGCCGATCTGCTTAGATAATTCCTCCTGGGTCATCTTATACTTATCCAAAAGCACCTGATAAGCCATGGCTTCTTCAATGCTGTTCAGATCCATACGCTGCATATTTTCAATGAGAGAAACCTGGGCTACCTTGAGATCATCACCCGTGATGATAACTGCGGGAATATCCGAAAGACCTGCCATTTTAGCGGCTCTCCAACGACGCTCACCGGCGATAATTTCATAGGAATCCTCAAATATAGCCCCATTAAATCCCAAATCACGCACCACAATGGGCTGAATCACATCATGAATGCTGATAGAATCCGCCAAAGCTTGCAAAGCCTCCTGATCAAAATCCTTACGGGGCTGATCCTTGCGAGGCTCAATTTTATTGAGAGAAATGCGTTCAACTGACTTATTTTCGGTCATTACGTTGTTATCTTCCAGCAAAGAATAAAAATTTCTGCCAAGTCCACTCTGTTTTTTTGCCATGATTCATGTTTCCTTTCCATTAAATACGGGTTGCCAGCTCGTTAGCCACAGCAAGATACTCATTTGCGCCCTTGGCGTGCTTATCGTGATAGTAAACAGGCTTGCCAAAACCGGGTGCCTCGGACAGTTTTACGCCACGAGAAATAGGATTTTCAAATAATTTACCTGCATAATGCTTTTTCAGCTCATTTTTTACCTGTTGTGTCAACAAAAGACGGTTGGTATACATTGTGATCAAAATTCCGGTCACATTAAGGGTATTATTATAATGGGTTTTGATCTTACCAATGGTAATCATCAGCTGAGAAAGACCTTCCAGCGCATAGAATTCACATTGCATAGGAATAACAACACCATCACTGGCAGTCAGAGAGTTGACCGTCAACATACCGAGAGAAGGAGGACAGTCAATGATGATATAATCATAGTTATCCTTGATTTTAGCAAAAGCATTTTTCATAATGTTTTGGGGATCTTCTTCCTCTTGAAACAGATCAAATTCAGCACCCGCCAGTGTGATATTGGAAGGAATTATCCACAATTTTGTGTATTCAGTCTCTAAAATAGCCTCTTCAGCCGAAATATCACCCGCCAATACGTCCTTAATGGTATATTTTAAGCCTTTTTTAGCAATTCCAACGCCGCTTGTGGCATTACCCTGAGGATCCAAGTCTACCAAAAGAGTCTTATAACCCAAAATACCCAAAGAGGCGGCAATATTAACAGCAGAGGTTGTCTTGCCTACGCCACCTTTTTGGTTAGCAAAAGAAATAATTTTTCCCATTTATATATATTCCTCCGTTTTTTTCTTTAAGTATATCACATTTACTTATTTTTTTCAATAGGTTTCATAAAAAATATTGATATGTTTCACGTGAAACACACAAAACATTAGATTTCTTTTATTTTGTTTCACGTGAAACAATAAAAAGAGGGAGTGAAATAAATTCACTCCCTCTGTGTTTCACGTGAAACATTATAGTGGTTTTTTCTTGATTTGTCCAAATTGTCTGGGATATTGTTGTGGCGTTGAAAACACCTTTTCAATAACAATAATTACACGGTTTTCCGTATTATTTTCATCAATAAATAATTTTTTATTTTCAACGCAAATGATACGGCCACCTAACTTATCAATGCCATTTTTAGCTTCTTCTAATTCCTCATGCCCGGCAGCACCCTTCATGACCACAAAATATCCGCCGGTTTTGATAAATGGTATACAGAGCTCACTTAAAATATTGAGTCTCGCCACGGCACGGCTGGTAACAACATCAAAACTTTCACGCATTTGGGGCGTATTGATCAATTCTTCCGCACGGGCGGATATGGTAGAAATGCGATCAAGTTTCAATATTTTAGCAGTTTCGGCTACATATCTAACCTTTTTATCCGTGCTGTCTACGCCCGTCACAAGGATATCGGATCTAATAATAGACAACGGCAAAGTAGGAAAACCACCACCACACCCAATATCCACGACTTTGCTGTTTTTGGGAATGTACGATGCAATCATGGCACAATCAGCATAATGCAAGGGAATAATTTTTTCAATTTCCTTAATAGCTGTAATATTCATTACACTATTTTTTTCCAACATTAAGTGGGTCAGATGATAAAATTTCTCTATATTTTCCTCTGTTATGAGATTTTTTAGCCCGTTGCACTCAAAATTTTTAATGAAAAGGCTTTGAAAACTTTCAAATTCCATATATTTACCTCATTTTAGTCCCAAATAAAGCAGTAAAACCGTAATATCCGCAGGGCTGACACCGCTGATACGGGAGGCTTGTCCTATTGTCAGGGGCTTGATTTTTTCAAGCTTTTGTCCTGCCTCTAAGCGCAATCCTCTGATAGTGGTATAATCTAAATTCAAAGGAAGTTTTTTGTTTTCTAATTTTTCTTGCCGTGCCACTTCATTCAGTTCTCTCTTAATATAACCCTCATATTTGATATCCACTTCCACAGTCTTAATAACGCTGCTTGGTAATTGTGGACGATTTGTGTCTAACTGAATCAGGTCTTGATATGTCAGCTGTGGCCGTCTCAAAAGATCTCCCAAAGAAACACCGGACTTAACGTGATCCAATCCGAAAATATCTAAAAAAGGATTCACACGCTCGGGAGACAAATACGTGGTATTCAGACGCTGTTTTTCTGCATCTTCCAAGGCTTTTTTTTCTAAAAACCTTTGATAACGCTCTTCTGAAATGAGTCCAACCTCATATCCGAGTGGAGTCAACCTTAAATCAGCGTTGTCCTGACGCAGAATTAACCGAAATTCCGAGCGAGAGGTCATCATACGGTAGGGCTCGTTGGTTCCCTTAGTGACGAGATCATCAATGAGTGTACCAATATAACTGCCGGATCGAGGAAGTATGATTTGCTCCCGTTTTAAAACCGACAAAGCGGCATTGATACCCGCCACAAGGCCTTGCGCAGCGGCTTCCTCGTATCCCGAAGTGCCGTTGAACTGTCCAGCACCATATAATCCACTGACCAATTTACATTCCAACGTAGCCAAAAGGCAAGTGGGATCAATACAATCATACTCAATGGCATAAGCATAGCGCATAATTTCAGCTTTTTCAAAGCCCTTTAAGGTTCTGAGCATAGCGTACTGCACATCAGTAGGAAGGGACGTGGAAAAACCTTGCAGATACAGTTCCTCATTGTCCTTTCCCATGGGCTCTACGAAGAGTTGATGACGCTCCTTGTCCGCAAAACGCTTCAGCTTGTCCTCAATGGAAGGACAATACCGAGGTCCCGTGCCCGTGATCTGTCCGGAATACATGGCAGAACGGTGGATATTATTTAAGATGACACGGTGAGTTTCAGCATTGGTGTACACGATATGACAGGGAATCTGCTCAAAATTTTTAAATTTTTGAGGATCCGTCAGGGAAGAGAAGGGCGTAATTTCTTCTTCTCCCTCCTGCACCTCCAAAACAGACAGATCAACTGAAGCGCGTTTGATACGGGCAGGTGTACCGGTCTTGAAACGCATCATAGGCAGACCCAGCCTTTTTAAAGAGTCTGTCAACCCCAAAGCCGGCAGAGAATTGTCGGGACCGGAAGCGTAATTTTTATTACCGATGAAAATACGCCCACCAAGATACGTGCCCGTGGCCATGATGACCTTTTGACAAGTCCAAATCTCCCCAAGAGAAGTGACCACAGCGGAAACAGCGCCATTTTCTGTCAAAATTTCAACAATTTCCGCCTGCACAACACGAAGATGATCTGTCATCTCCAGCGTATGCTTCATCTGGCTGTGGTAAGCCATACGGTCAGCTTGCACACGCTTGGAATGAACTGCGGCACCCTTACCGAGATTTAAAGTGCGGCTCTGCAGAGTCACGGCATCGGCCACTTTTCCCATTTCGCCGCCCAAAGCGTCAATTTCATAAACCAAATGCCCCTTGGCTGTACCGCCGATAGAGGGATTGCAGGGCAAATTACCAATGGCATCCAGGGATAAAGTAAACAGCACCGTATCCACACCAAGGCGTGCCGAGGCCAATGCCGCTTCAGCACCCGCGTGTCCACCACCAATGACAGCCACCACCGTATGAGTGGGTAAATCATAGATCATATTATCATTATTTGTCATTTTGTTATATTATGAAACTCCTGATCATTATAGAAAAACAACATTCCATGTTATATTTTAGCACACCTTCCGTCCATCGTCAAGGGTTTGCAAAAATTTCATGACGTAACAATATTTTTTTACTGTTTTTTTCGCATTTTTCGCAAAAATCTCTTTACTTTTGGAAAGGAGTATGTTATAATATATGTTGGAATATTTCGTTTCCATGTTTTTGAAAACGGAATGGCCCATGAACATCGTATACTATTTCATAGGAGGAATATACCAATGTCTATCGTAAGAAAAAAGGTTTCGATGGATGGTAACCAGGCCGCCGCTACAGTCAGCTACGCCTTTACTGAAGTTGCCGGCATTTACCCCATCACACCTTCCAGCCCCATGGCCGACTGGGTCGACCAGTGGTCCGCACAAGGTCTGAAGAACATCTTCGGAACCACCGTCAACGTGATGGAGATGGAGTCTGAGGCAGGCGCCGCAGGTACCGTTCACGGTTCTTTGAACGCCGGTGCTCTCACCACCACCTACACCGCATCTCAGGGTCTGCTCCTGATGATTCCCAACATGTACAAGATCGCCGGTGAGCTTCTCCCTTGCGTCTTCCATGTTTCTGCTCGTTGCGTGGCTTCTCATGCTCTGAACATTTTCGGTGACCACTCCGACGTCTATGCTTGCCGTCAGACCGGTTTTGCAATGTTGGCTGAGACCAATCCTCAGGAAGTTATGGACCTGGGTGCCGTTGCTCACCTCTCTACCATCAAGGGTCGCGTTCCCTTCGTTAACTTCTTCGACGGCTTCCGTACCTCTCACGAGATTCAGAAGATCGAGGTCTGGGACTTCGCCGACCTGGCTGAGATGGTGGATATGGACGCTGTGGCCGCTTTCCGCAGCCGCGCTCTGAACCCCGAGCATCCCGTTCTCCGCGGCTCCGCACAGAACGGTGATATCTTCTTCCAGAACCGCGAGGCCTGCAACCGCTACTACGACGCTCTGCCCGCCATCGTCGAGGAGTACATGGACAAGGTCAACGCTAAGCTGGGCACCAACTACAAGCTCTTTAACTACTACGGCGCTCCCGACGCAGATCGCGTCATGATCGCTATGGGCTCCATCTGCGACGTGGCAGAGGAAGTCATCGACTACATGATGGCTCAGGGCGAGAAGGTCGGTCTGATCAAGGTTCGTCTGTACCGTCCTTTCTGCGCTGAAAAGCTCATCGAGGCCATTCCCGCAACCTGCGAGAAGATCGCCGTTCTCGACCGTACCAAGGAGCCCGGCTCCCTGGGTGAGCCCCTGTACCTCGACGTCGTCACCGCTCTGGCTACCCACGGTGTTCAGAAGAAGGTCGTCGGCGGCCGTTACGGTCTCGGCTCCAAGGATACGCCTCCTTCCTCCATCTTTGCTGTATTCGCAAACCTGGCTAAGGATGAGCCTAAGGCAAACTTCACCATTGGTATCGTAGATGATGTAACCAACTGCTCTCTCGAGGAGACTGTAGCTCCCGACACCGCTCCTGCCGGCACTAAGGCTTGCAAGTTCTGGGGTCTGGGCGGCGACGGTACCGTTGGTGCAAACAAAAACTCCATCAAGATCATCGGTGACCACACTGACAAGTATATCCAGGCTTACTTCCAGTACGACTCCAAGAAGACCAACGGTATCACCATCTCCCACCTGAGATTCGGTGACACCCCCATCAAGTCTCCTTACTATATCAATAAGGCTGACTTCGTGGCTTGCCACAACCAGGCTTATATCTCCCGCTACGACATCGTGCAGGATATCAAGCCCGGCGGTACCTTCCTGCTTGACTGCAACTGGACCGCTGAGGAGCTGGATGCCAACCTGCCCTCCGCTGTTAAGCAGTATATTGCCAAGAACGATATTCAGTTCTACACCATCAATGCTACCAAGCTGGCTCGCGACCTGGGTAACGCCAAGGTCAAGAACACCGTACTTCAGTCCGCATTCTTCGCTCTGGCAGCTATCCTGCCCGCAGCCGAGGCTATCGACTACATGAAGTACATGGCTACCAAGTCCTACCTGAAGAAGGGCCAGGCCATCGTTGACCTGAACCATGCCGCTATCGACGCCGGTGCCGGTGCTTACACCAAGATCGACGTTCCCGCCGCTTGGGCTACCTGCGCTGACGATGAAGCCGCTACCGCTAAGACTTGCGATCGCGCTGATTTGGGTGCATTTGTTAACAACGTCGTAACCCCCGTCAACGCTATGAAGGGTGACAGCCTGCCCGTATCCGCTTTCGTAGACTACGTAGACGGTACCTTCCCCCAGGGCTCCGCTGCCTTTGAAAAGCGCGGTGTTGCCGTTATGGTTCCTACCTGGAATCCCACCAAGTGCGCACAGTGTAACAACTGTTCCTTCGTATGTCCTCACGCCGCCATCCGTCCTTACGCTCTGGATGCTGAAGAAGCAGCTAATGCTCCCGAGTGCACCAAGTACACCGCTAAGATGACCGGTAAGGGCTGTGAAGGCTACAAGTTCACCATCGCCGTTTCTCCTCTTGACTGCATGGGTTGTACCCTCTGCGTCAAGGCTTGTCCCGTCAATGCAACTGCCGAGAAGAAGGCCGCTGCCGCAGGCGAAAAGGTCAAGCCCGAGGATCTGGCCATCTACATGGTACCCCAGGCTCAGGAGTCCGAGCAGCAGGCTTCCTTCGATTACTGCGTAGCTAACGTCTCCTCCAAGGCTCTGCCCTTCGCTGACAACACCGTTAAGGGTTCTCAGTTCAAGCAGCCCCTGCTTGAGTTCTCCGGCTCTTGCGCAGGTTGTGCCGAGACCTCTTACGCACGTCTCATCACCCAGTTGTTCGGTGAGAGAATGTATATCTCCAACGCAACCGGTTGTTCTTCTATCTGGGGCGGTTCTTCCCCCGCAACTCCTTACACCGTCAACCGCGAATCCGGCAAGGGTCCCGCTTGGGCTAACTCCCTGTTTGAGGACAACGCAGAGCACGGTCTGGGTATCGCCCTCGGTCAGAAGGCCGTCCGCGACAGACTCATGGCTCAGGTTGAGGAGATGATGAATTCCGACAAGGCTTCCGACGAGTTCAAGGCCGCCGCCAAGGCTTACCTGGACACCAAGGACGACGGTAAGGCTAACGAGGCCGCTACCAAGGCTCTGGTGGTCGAGCTGGAGAAGGCTGCCGCCGCAGGTTGCCCCGTGGCTCCCGCAATCCTTGCCGAGAAGGAGT
>SVTB01000057.1 GCA_015064015.1 Oscillospiraceae bacterium
CATCATCTGCTGAGGCTGGGAGAGCTTGACGGGCTTGCCCGCCTGGACGTGGAAGTACTCTTCTCCCCGCTCGAACTTACCCGAGCAGATACGCATGAAGGCGATACGGTCGCGGTGAGCCTTGTTCATGTTGGCCTGGATCTTGAAGACAAAGGCCGAAAAGGGCTGATCGAAGGGGGAGATCTCGGTGGGCTCCACGGCAGGGTGGACACTCTTGTGGGACAGGGGAGCCGAGGTCATCTCCAAGAAACGCTCCAGGAAGGCCTCCACGCCGAAGTTATTCAGTGCCGAGCCAAAGAACACGGGGGAGAGCTGGCCGCAGCGCACCTTCTCGATATCAAAATCAAAGCAAGCACCGTCCAAAAGCTCGATCTGCTCGGTGAGGATCTCTCTGGCACGCTCACCGATGAGGCTGTCCATCTGCTCGGTGTCATTGATGTCGCACTCGATGCCCTTCAGACGCTTGCGGCCTGCGTGACGCTCGTCGAAGGTCAGGATGGACTGACGGTCCCGCTCGTAAACGCCCTTGAATTCCACGCCGCAGCCGATGGGCCAGTTCATGGGGTAGGTGCCGATGCCGAACTCCTTCTCCAGCTCATCGATGAGGTCGAAGGGATCTCTTGCCTCGCGGTCCATCTTGTTGATGAAGGTAAAGATGGGAATGTGCCGCATGGCGCAGACCTTGAAAAGCTTACGGGTCTGGGGCTCGATACCCTTGGCTCCGTCGATGACCATGACCGCGCTGTCGGCGGCCATGAGGGTACGGTAGGTGTCCTCCGAGAAGTCCTGGTGGCCGGGGGTGTCCAGAATGTTGATGCAAAAGCCCTCGTACTCGAACTGCATGACCGAGGAGGTGACCGAAATACCTCTCTTTTTCTCGATCTCCATCCAGTCGGAGGTAGCGTGACGGTCGGAGGACTTCCCCTTGACCGCACCTGCGGATTGGATCGCACCTCCGTACAGGAGGAACTTCTCAGTGAGGGTAGTCTTACCTGCGTCGGGGTGGGAAATGATGGCGAACGTCCGACGACGCTCGATCTCCTGTGTATAATCTGCCATGTGGGTGGATTCCTTTCTTTTTGCCCTCTCGTCGCCTCATCGCCCGGAGTGTAAGCCCTCCCATGGGAAAGCCTTGCACGAGAGCTCGCTGTTTTCGGATATAAGTATCAATCTTATTTATTATAGCCGAAAAAAAAGAATCTGTCAATGGCTGGGACTACAAAATTTTGGTTTGTCAGAGAGGTTTTACCGAACATGTTGACAAAGAGGGGGGGCCACCGGGTTATCTTTATATGACACCGGAGTGTAATTACTCAATATCTATATCGCCATGCCCCCGGATTCACATAGAATCCGGGGGCATAGCAATCATATAACATACAGGTTCTAATCGTGCTTATTAATGGAACACGATCTTCTTGGCGGCGAAAAATACGGCCTTCCTTGCCAGTTTGGCGTTTCGATACTCGTTGCGGCACTTTTTGTACTTTACGCGGGATTCCTTATAGTCAGTCACAGAATCATACAGCTTCGCATCATTCTGCTCCTTCAAGGTTTTCAAATGCCGCTTATACATGGCTTCCGTCACCTTGAAAAGGGTCTCACACTGCTTGTACTTCTCAGCATCCATCATATTGAAGCCCTTTGTGATACAAGCAACAATACTCATCTGTAGCTGAATATCGCTTTGCGCTTCCTCGTAGCAACTGATAAAGGCCACTATTTCTTGATATAACCGATCCCATTCAGTGACACGCCAATCCACAAATCCGAGACGAATCCTTCTGAGCAGATCACTTTTTTTCTGCGCATACAAAGCATTTCCTTCTTCCGTAAGCTGTACTGCCTTCAGATACCCACAGGAAGGACAACGGTAGCGGATCGACGTTGCATCGGCACCGGTCTGTATCATGAGGCTGCCGCATTGTGGGCATTGATTCGTATCCATATCAAGAACTTCCTTACTTTCTCATGGAATTGATCTCATCGATCTCCATGCCCATGTTGCGGATAGATAACAGCACAGCCTGCTCATCCCATGCCGGCTGCTGGAGGGTGGCCTTGAGCTCATCGTACATATTGGCGATCCGCTTTTCCAGCTTTTTGGCGTCCTTGACATTGGTGGCAACCGTGTACTGAAAATCATTCTGTAATTTTTCCAGTGCTTTCGTAACCTTTTCGTTTTCCTCGGTGTATCGCATCAAGCCATTGAGCTTGATGGCATAGTCCTTCAGAAACCGATTGTCACGCTCGGTGTTTTTCCCGTCTTTTTTACTATTGAACCATCCCATGATGCATCCTCCTTTACTGTGCGGGGTTGACGATCAAGCGGCCCAAGATCGAGCCACTGCTTGCTTTGACGATGGTGAGGCCGTAATCCGCGAAGATATCCTTCATCTTCGGATACAGCTCCTCGCTGATCTTCAAAAACTCCGAGGGCTGGAGTCCTACGAGATTAGATAGTGGACGGTTGAGCTGCTCCAAATATTCCTGGATCTTTGCACCGACGCGATTCAAGAAGGCCTCAGCCAGCTTGTCCCGGAGAGCTTCCGTATTCATTTGGGAGGGATCCCCCTGGGTCAGTAGCTTATGGTAGAAGCGATCGCCGTTCCGCGCAGCATCGCTGGGGTCGATGTTGACGTAAAACACGCCGCTGGCACCGACAGAATAGGGCTCACCCGTGGTATTGTCCAGCATCAAGAAGGGTGTTCTGGTTCCCCAGAAGACCTTCAGATTAAAGTCCTTGGAGAGGCAGACAACACGGGCACGGTTGTACCCCCTTTTCTGGTGTCTGGTTCCCTTTTTCGTGGGATCGTCGGAAAAGGGGTAGATGGTGCCGCCGAAGGGGGTAGGCATGCCAAAAAACTGACCGTTTCGATAGAACAGGTTGTATTGATCGGCGTTGGTGTCCACGCAGAAATCGTGGGAGCATTCCTCTGCCCGACCTTCCCAAACGGTGCAGAATTGTTCTTCATTCAATCTCAGCTCAATGGAGCCGGATATTTTCGGTTTTCCAAACATGATATTTCCTCTCTTTTATGTATGATTTGATAAACAGTGATCTTTCCGAGTTTTATGAACGGATCTTCATATGGGACAGATAGGTAGGTCGCGGAGCCGGGGGCGGGTGCCCCCGGCTGAAGGTCAGACATAAAAGGCATAAATCATATACTCAACCATGACCTCCATTCGAACCGTTATTACCATCATTTCCCTTTGTTTGCGTTATACTACATCCATCAGGATAAATGTTGATAGAACAAGCATCCGAGCCATTACCCTTCTCGCCTCCTTCACCACCGTGGGCATCATCTAATTTATAATCCGCACCATAACCGCCATTTCCTCCATCACCGCCATTGCCGCCAATAAGAGTCACAACACTATCCTTCATTTCAGCGTTATTTGTTGAAATAGCATATGCTCCATTACCGCCTCGACCTCCATCTCCGCCATGACCATCTCCGGTCGTGAAACTAGATATACCGTCTCCGCCTTTTCCTCCCCGTCCGCCATTACCTCCATAGGCATTAAATACACAATCTCGAATAACTATTGTATTAACCGATATGGCGACATTACCATTTGCACCATTTCCGCCTCCGTCAGCTTGCTCTTTTTTGCTCGCTCCAGTATTTCCTGTTCCTCCATTACCACCTTGTACTGTAACACAATTTACACCAGTAATTGTCAAATCGTCTACTGCAATACCAATGCCACCAGTAATCCCGTTACTGCCATCCGCTCCCGTAACAGTCAACTCTCCATCTCCAACAATATCCAAATTAGAGAAGGAATGAATCGCTGCATTCTCTGCGGAAGTAGCCGTGACCGAGCTCGTTCCGACACATTCAAGCACCAGATCATTGTCGTTGCCAACAATATTACCGGTCATATGGAAGTCACGCAGAACCAGCTTGATCGGCTCGGTGGTGTTGACCTGAATGGTCAGCCCCGTGAAGGTTGCGTTGGGATCGCCCAGGAGGATCACCTCGGTCGCCGCCGTGATGGTGATGGTCTTATCGCAGGCATTCTCGCCATCGTGGGAACTCAGATCAATGAGGACGCGGTTGCCGTTGATGGGATTGGAAGTCGGTAGCTTGCTAAGGCCGGTATAAATACCGTTTACATCAAGACTATTCCATTTGCCATACAAGATTACCTGTTCTGTCGGGCTTTCCAGTAGCTCTGCCAGTTGATCATCGCCAAATTCCAGGGTTTTTTCCTCATCGGTATACCAACCCAAGAAAACGTTATACTCGGGGAATCTGCTGTACTCGGGCATCAGCAAAATCGGAGGATTATCTAATGTATAGCGCTGGGTATATTCCCGATCTCCATCACCGATGATATACTTAATTTCGTATACCTGAGCAATCCACTTGGGCTGAATCGTCAAATCCCCTGTGGTTCCCGTGCTTACACTTTGAATTGCTACTCCGTTAGTCGTTTCCCAGCCACCAAAGGTAAAGCCTGTTCGAGATGCCACAAGACAATCAGTAAACACAATATTCTCGGATTCAACGGTATATGTAATCGACAAAATAGCGTTGCCCGTCTCTGCATCTGTAACCGTTCCCTCCAAAGGAAGGATCGTAATCGTATACTGAATCGGATCCGACCACTTCGCGTAGAAATGACGATCCCCCGTGCTTCCCTCAGGCAGCTCGGTGACAGCCTCGCCCTCAAGCTCCGCATTGTCGTACCAGCCCTCGAAGGTGTAGCCGGCGCGGGTGGTCCCGGGCAGGATGTATGCCGTCTCAACGTGGAAGCTTCCCTGAGGCACGGCAACACCTCCGTCGACGTGGAAGGTCACCTTATAGGACAGGGGAGTCCACTTGGCATACAGTGTGCGGCCGCCCGTAGAGCCCTTGGAGATCTTATCAACAGGGCCGTCGGTGCAGGCCTCATCGTTATACCAGCCCGCAAAGACGTAGTGCGCACGGGTGGGCTTGTACTGGTTCACCGGAGAGGACGCACCGGTCGGGAGCAGGATCGTATTCGTTTCAATCGTATAGCCCAGGTTGTCGATCTCAGAGCCTCCGTTGGAGTCGAAGACGATACGGTACGTTTCCACTTCCCACTTGGCGTAGAAGGTCTTGTTGTTTGTACTGCCTACGGGAATCGTGGTGACGGCATTTCCTTCAAGGTCAGCATTATCATACCACCCGACAAAGCTGTAGCCGTTTTTGCTGCAGCCGTTTGCCAGCTCGTAAATGTCCTCAATGGTGTATGTGTCTTGAAGGATCGGGGCACCTCCGTTGGTGACGTACGTAACAGTATACGGAGTGGCCGTCCAATGGGCTGTCAGCGCAATATTACGGTATGTGCCTCCGGGTATAGACCTGTACCGTGTATTGCCCATATACCAACCTTCAAACGTATATCCCGTTCTGGTGGGCGTCGGCAAATTAATGGTTTCGCTCTCCACGGTAAAGGAAATATTCTCAATCTCCACGCCGCCGTTTTCATCAAAGCTGACCGTGTACGACACGATTGCCCACTTGGCGTAGAAGGTCTTGTTACCCGTGCTTCCGCGCTCGACCGTTGTTACCGGCTCCCCTGTCAGGGCAGCATTGTCGTACCAGCCCAGGAATTGGTATCCGTTGCGGGAAGTCGTAGGCAGATAGAAGGTATTTGTCGTAACCATATAGTCGCGAGGGGGAATCTCAGTACCTTCATTGGCTTCGTAAGTAACCTGATACGTTTGGATCTCCCAGCGAGCTCTCAAATCGAGATTCCCGGTAGATCCCTTCGGGACGGTCTCATACAGAGTACCTTCGGGAGTAAACCACCCTGTAAAGGCATAGCCTGTCTTGTTCGGAATAGGTAGCGTCAGGCTATTCGTCTCGATCGTGTAGGTGATGGTATCTACCGCGTCACCGCCGTTGGGATCAAAGATGATACTGTATGTATCAACCGTCCACTTGGCGTAGAGTGTCTTATTACCATAGGAGCCGGTGGTTACTGCGGTCAATGCCTCTCCCGTCAACTCACGGTTATCAAACCAGCCGGCGAAGGTATAGCCGGTCTTTTCGGGAACGATCCCTCTCAAGTCGATGGTCTCTCCCGTAATGTCGTAGGGGATAGAGTCCACATCACTGCCTCCATTGGAGTTGAATGTGATCTCGTAAGCAACAGTCTCCCACTTGGCATAGAACTGCTTATTGCCATAGGAGCCGGCAGAAACAGCCGTCACCGCATCACCGGAAAGAGTCGCAGATTCATACCAACCCGCGAAGGCATACCCTGCTCTGATTGCCGTGGGCAGAAGGACATCCGTGCTCTCAATGGTATACCGGATGCCATTGAGAACGTCACCGCCGTTCGCATCAAAGGTGATCTCATAGATCACAGGAGTCCACTTGGCATAAAAATGCTTGTTGCCGTAAGATCCGGTAGTCAAAGCCGCAGTAGCCTCGCCCGAAAGATCCGAATTCAGATACCATCCTGCGAAGGTATAACCCTGCTTCGTAGGAGTGGGGAGGGTAATTCCAGCACTTTCGATCGTGAAATTCATGAGATCCACTTCACTTCCACCGTTGGAATCAAACGTGATCTCATAGACTGCAGGAATCCACTTCGCATAATACGTACGGTTGTCATACGACCCCTGCGTGATACTTTCTGTAGCAGATCCCAGCAAATTCGGCTGGGCATACCATCCTCCAAACGCATAACCGATTTTTGTAGGAATGGGAAGATCAAAATCAGGCGTCTCTGCATTGTATGAAACCGGAGGAACAGAACTTCCTCCGTTGGATTCAAAGGAAATCGTATAATCGACCACCTGCCAAACCGCATATAGGTGAACCTCACCGGGAGAGGAAACCGTATAAGCTGCACCATCATCGTAATCTTTCTCACCGTTGGA
Source organism: Oscillospiraceae bacterium (assembly GCA_015064015.1). Lineage (GTDB taxonomy): Bacteria > Bacillota > Clostridia > Oscillospirales > CAG-272 > CAMEON01. Next base: position 6,875 of record SVTB01000057.1, read on the forward strand.
GCTTGTACTCCAACCGACAAATGTATATCCAGGGCGCTTAAACGTGTTGCGCGGAAGATCATCCGTTGCATCGGTTGCAATGGAAAAATCGCTTTTCACGTCGTCGCTACCGTCATTGGCGTGGAATACAAATGTATTGGCCGCACCGCGCCATACCGCATACAGGTAATAATCCGGTTCGGCACCCATCTGATAATCCTGCTTGTCCTGGTATTCCGGTTCTCCGCCTCGGGTGGTACTCCAGCCGACAAAGACGTAACCTTCCTTCACAAACGCGTTTTCGGGAAGATTGAAGAACGCACCATAATCGGCTGAATACGCCTCCATCCTACCGCTGCCTCCGTTTGCATCAAAGTGCAAACTGTTGGTTTTTATTTTCCACTGGGCATACAACACATATTCCGCTTTATCGCCCATTGTATATTCAGCCTTATCTTCATACATACGTTCCCCGGAGATAGATGTACTCCAGCCAATAAAGGTGTAGCCGGCACGGGTAAAACCGATCGTGGGCAATCTCTGTGTCGTATTGTACTCCATGAGCAGTTCTTGCATAGTACCGTCGCCGCCGTTGGCATCAAACCGCAGCGTGTTGATGTTGATCTGCCATACGGCATACAGGGTATAGGTCGCATCCGTACCCATGGTGTATTCGGCATGGTCGGCAAGGATCACCTCTCCGGTAGCGCTTGCACTCCATCCCATGAAGGTGTAGCCGGCCTTAGAATAAGTATTGTAAGGCAGTTTCGCTACTTCACCGGTCTTCATCTCGAACTCGCCCATCTCGCCGGTGCCTCCGTTGGCATCGAAGACCACCTTGTTTTGATTCTCACGGAAGCTGGCGTACAGGGTGTGATCTTCAGTGAGATTCATGATGGATTCTGCGGTGATCAGTGTACCGTTCGTTTCGGCTGTATACCAACCCATAAAGGTATATCCGGGCTTCATCACGTCCGTGGGAAGCACGGCATAAGTATCCATGTAAGCAATATTTACGCTTTCAGACTTCAGGGTCGCGCCATCGGCGACCAGCGTAACGGTATACTCATTGGGAATCCATTGCGCTGTCAGGGTAATATCCTTTTTTACCGTATCCTTATCAAAGTTCCATACCTCATCGCCATTCTTCCATCCGGCAAAGGTGTAGCCCGTCTTTTGGGGGTCTACAGGCTTCTGCGCCAACTGATCTCGCACGATGATCTGACGGTCAATCTCCCCAGCTCCGTCGGTATCGAATACGACAATGGGTTGCCGCTCTGCCACGGCATACCAGCTGAAATGATCGGTTTGGAAGGAAACCGTATTTTTCGCGGTGGACACCGTACAGGGAATCTCCTCAAAGGTTTCATCCGAACTGATATAGTAGACCTTCAGGGCTCCCGCCATGTATCCCTCAGGAATCGGGATCTCCACAGTCACGTTGCCATCGAAATCCAAGGCTTTATTGCCCGAGAGCAGGGACAGATCGTACAGCTCGAACTTTTCGGTCTCGTTATGCAGTGCGTTCTTGGCATCGATGTAGGCCGAAGAATTCTCAGGATGCTTTTCCACCTGTATGGAGATGACCAGTTTATCAAACATGGATACGATGGATACGGCATCGTTCGGGATGCTGATTGTGATACCGGTATCTGAATCCATAGAAGAAGGGGCGTAGAAATAGAGTGCTGAAAATAATCCGCCAGCAAGTAAAACGGCCGAAACAGCGGATATGACTCCGACTTTACGGGATTTCTTTCGGGATTCATGCTTAAAGCTATCGCACTCATCCAGCAGTACTTTCAACTTGTTGTAATAATATTCCTTTTGAACATCATTCGATGCGGGTTTATCCAAATACTCTTTGGCTTCTTTATAAGCCTTATCAACCTTTAAAATTTCTCTAAGATTGGAATATTTTGTAAAGCCATCTGTCAAGTGCGCACAGTTGGCCAGATTCAACAAGGGATCCGCCCCTTGCATGTCCGGGCATTTTTTCAGTGACTCGGTTAAGTGCTGGCTGTTTTTCTTCCAATACTTTACCTTGGCTTTTTTATTCGCGTCCGAAAAATTCTTATCGTTCAACAATGCATTCACGTAATTGACGAATTTTTGTGCCTCGTAAATAGCATCCAACGACTCCTCGCCCTTATAGACAAAAGAATATCCGCAGCATTGACACCTCCATTCATGTAGACCGCCATGCGCCGGAGATTTCAGCCACTCTCCTCCACAATATGGGCAGAAACTATTCTGTTTTTCGTTGCTCATCATGCTCTCCTTGTTCTTTGTTTCACATACCACATAATATTCATTATGTGGTATGTGAAACGTGATGAGCACAATCGATTTCGTTCATATGACTTTCTTTGCTCCTTTGTTATTCTTTTTAACGAAATAGTCAAGCAAAAATGTAAACTTTTCGTAGGTTGTCTGTTAATAAAAAAAATTAAATATTGACAAATAATCGCCTTTATGGTATGATTTTGTCAAATCATACGCCCAAACACGTATGTAAGCAACCACATAATGAATATTATGCAGTTCATTTCTTTTTCTAGCTAACACCGTAGAAGTCCTAATTTCTGAATCTGTCTGCGGTGCATCTCACCTGTTTCCATCGTATAGATTCTTGTTGTATTTACGCTACTATGACCGAGGATATCGGCTAGTCTCACGATATCCTTCTGCAAATTGTAATACGTGCGTGCGAAAAGATGACGGAGGTTGTGCGGAAACACCTTCTTCTCCGACACATTCGCCGCCTTACAAAGCTTTTTCATCTCACTCCAAATATTCGATCTATCCAGCGGATTGCCGTTCTTCGTCACGAATACGGCACCGCTTTTTATTTTTTGTTCCTTCATATACTGCGTGAGCATGCGACAGAGTGCTCTCGGCAAAAACACTTGCCTGCGCTTTCCTTTACAGTTGATCTCCGCCACGCCACGATTGACCGAGTCAACCGTAATATACCGTACCTCGGACACGCGAATGCCTGTGGAGCAGATGGTTTGCATCAACAGATAGAGTCGCCGTTTATTCATCTTCTTGGCTACATACAGCAGTCGATCGTATTCGGCCTTGGTCAGTTCTTTATCCGTAGACGCAAAAATCTGCTTTTGGATTTTCAGATTCTTCACTCGCAGATCGTACCACTCCATGAAATTGAAAAAGCTGTTGAGAGAGGATAGCGCGGCATTCACACTTGCCGGTGCATAATGCTCAATCAAATGATTTTTATAAGCCAAAACCGTACCCTTGTTTATCGGCACGGCAGAAATCCAGTCCATGAACTTTTTCACGTCACGAACATACATACCGACTGTTGCCAACGCCTTTTCCTCATTGATCAAGTGCTCTTGAAACAGAATGATTTGCTCGTTTGTCATTGTTCTCATGAATTCATCTCCCGATATTTATTTTTTCCGCCATGGGAAGAGCCAATACCGCACACGAACTGTCCGTAAGGCTGTATAACACTTTCGGATCATACTCATTATCCAAAGCGGATGCAAGCATATGAAAGATCACCTTTCATGTTTATAGTTTACCACAATCAATAAGAAAATAAAAATAAAAAAATTCGTTCTTATTCCAATATAAAAGCTTGCTTCCCCGGTCCATCAATTCGTCAGAGAACAGATTTTTGATGCTCGAATATGGTTAGAGATCGATATCCGATAAAAAGAAGAGTAACTGTAACAGTATGATTGACATCACAAATGGTCGAGGCGCAAATCACGCGCTTTTCATATGGTGTAGACGACAAATTCCCTAATACTCCGATACAGGCGAAACATCGGATGCTTCCCTCCACATTCACAACGCACCCCTCTACAAATCCATATACGGGTGAAAAACCTGCTCCACATTTGTGAAACAATTACCATTCATATCGCCCGAAAAAACGCTCACAATAATACCAGAGCCGAGCGAAGCGCAAAGACGGGCCCCGTGGCGCGTCCTCGCGGAAGCCGCCCGGGCTCGATCATATAGATCTTCCCTGCCGTACCCTCCGTGCGGTCGGGAAACAGACAGAAGCAAGGAGTCAAAAGTTATGGCAAGCAACAAGACACTCGTTCCCGAGGCCAAGCAGGCACTCAACCAGTTCAAGATGGAGGCCGCCAACGAGGTTGGTGTCAACCTCAACCAGGGCTACAACGGCGACCTCACCTCTCGCCAGGCAGGGTCCATCGGTGGGCAGATGGTCAAGAAGATGATCCAGTCCTACGAGAACGGTCTGGCCGGTAAGAATCAGAACCAGTAAGCGTCCAAACGCAAGATCCGGGAGGGCTCCGCTACGGCGGAGCTCTCTCTTTGTGAAAAAAACTTGTTAATTTTGCTCATTCCTCTTTACATGGGGGAAAGTTTGTGGTATAATAATTCCAAGAAGCAGGGTCCCCCTGCCCGAAAGGAGTTTCACTATGGCCAACAAGATCAAGGACGAAAAGCTGGATTTCCTGTTTAACGCCATCCTGACCCTCGAGACCGTTGAGGATTGTTACAGCTTCTTTGAGGATCTCTGTACGGTTTCCGAGCTGCAGGAGATGTCCCGCCGCATGGAAGCCGCCCGTATGCTGCGGGCCAACGCCGTCTACGCCGATATCGCCGCCCGGACAGGGCTCAGCACCGCCACCATCAGCCGCGTCAACCGCTGTCTGAAGTACGGAAGCGACGGCTACAACAAAGCGCTGGACAATCTTGAGGCCAACCGCCATCCCGGACTCACCGACCGCCACCGTTCCTGACCGTACGGCGATACATTTACAACCTACGAGGATACCTATGTACGACGGATACCGCGCCATTGCAACCGCCTACGACCGATTCAACGCCGACGTGGACTACGAGCGGTGGAGTGATTTTATCGAAGCCTGCTTCAAAAGATTCCTCCCCGCCAAGCCCGAGATCGTGCTGGATCTGGCCTGCGGTACGGGGCGCATGACCTTCCCGCTGGCCGACCGCGGGTACGACATGATCGGCATTGACGGCAGTGCCGAAATGCTGGCAGAGGCCTTTGACAAGAATGCTGAGCGCACCGACCGCCTCTTTGAGGAGGCCTGCGAAAAGCTGGGTATTGACCCGGACGGGCTTGATACCGATGCCGCCATGGAGGAGCTGGCACGACACCCTGCCCCCCTGTTTTTGCAGCAGGATATGCGGGACTTTGAGCTGTACGGCACCGTGGACGCCACGGTGTGCTGTCTCGACAGTCTCAATTACCTCTGCGGAGAGGGGGATCTTTTGGCGTGCCTACGGTGCATCCATCTCTACCTCGCCCCCGGGGGACTTCTGGTATTCGACGTCAACAGCCCCTACAAGTTTGCCCACACATACGGAAACAATGCGTACGTATTAGAGGACGAGGATGCTGACGGCAAGGCGGTTTTCTGCGGCTGGCAGAACGAATACGACCCCGAGAGTCGTCTCTGTCGATTCTACCTGTCCCTCTTTGCCGAGGGAGAGGACGGCACCTACACCCGCTCCGACGAGGAGCAGACCGAGCGGTGCTTTAATGAGGCAGAGCTTTGCGCCGCCCTGGATGAGACCGGGTTTGATCTCTGCGGGATCTACTCCGATTTCGACTTCTCGCCTGTGTCCGATACCACTGAGAGGTGGTACGTGGTGGCAAGGACGAGGAAGCAGGGCGATTGGTACCTCTGCACAGACCGCCATTAAGCATTTGTATCTGAACTTCAAATTGCAGTTTATAGGGGAGCGCAAGGGGGCTTTGCCCCCTTGACCCCCACTTGGACCCCTTTTGAAAAAGGGTTCCAAGACCTCCTAAAACTTTCAAAAAAGCATTGATAAATCATACATATTGAAAGTTTTGAGGATTCTTAAGGAACTTTTTCAAAAGTTCCTTAAGCGGGGTGCAGGGGCAGAGCCCCTGCCCTACAAGCCCCAATTTGACAACATATCATAATCATAAAACAAAGAAAGCGAAACACCATGAGCAAGAACACCATTCTCCGCGCCATGACCCAGGACGGCAGTGCGCGGGTACACGTCATTCGTTCCACCGAGATGGTCAATCGTGCCATCGAATACCACAAGCCCTCCCCCACCGCCACGGCGGCTTTGGGCAGAGTCCTGACCGTTACCTCCATGATGGGGTGTATGCTGGGCGAGGAGACCGATTCCATTACCGTGTCCTTTGAGGGTGACGGCCCTGCGGGCCGCATTCTGGCGGTCAGCGACTGGATCGGCAACGTCCGTGGCTACGTGCAGAACCCCGCCGCTGATCTGCCCTTGAAGCCGAGCGGCAAACTGGACGTGGGCGGTCTTGTGGGCAGTGGTGTCATCAACGTGGTCAAGGATCTGGGGGGCGAGATCCCCGAGAGCGGTTCTGTGGCTCTGACCAGCGGCGAAATTGCCGAGGACATCACCACCTACTACGCCGAGAGCGAGCAGGTGCCCACCCTCTGCGCCCTGGGCGTATTGGTGGACACCGATCACACCTGCCGCGCGGCGGGTGGTATTCTGATCCAGCTCCTTCCCTTCGCAGACGAGCAGACCA
>SVTB01000058.1 GCA_015064015.1 Oscillospiraceae bacterium
GGGCAGCGGCAACTGTGTCGTTGTATACGAGTCTGTGGATGGCCGTGACTTTACCCTAGTGGACGCGGTTCGTGAGAATACCTGTCCCGGCCACTTCTCCATGGGGTTGTCCTCTCGCAAAAATGGTCATATCCGCCTGTCCGAGGACGCCGAGCATCTGCGCCTTTCCTACGCCTACGGAGATTCGGGCTGGGCGGCGTGGAATACCCGTATGCATAAGGTGACTCTGACTGAGTCCAACGGCAATGACCTCGCCGCCGAGAGCGCGAAGCCCGGTCTGTCGGTGGGCATCACCCGGGAGGAGACACCCTTTGGATGGGAGGAGTGGACCATGATTCGCACTCATCAGGATCTCTTTGTCCTGACGAAAGGAGAGAAGCAGAACGTGAGCGTCTATTTCCGCGACCGCTACGTCAATGGAAAGGACGGCACGCTCCGCGACAAGGGAATCACCGTTACCGAATACGACGGGTCGGTGGTGGAGTTTAACAACGGTCGCATGATCGCCAAGGGAGTGGGAGAAACCTCCGTCACGGTGCGCTATAAGGACTTGGCTCATGTTTTCCGCGTGATCGTGGTGGAAACCGACGCTGAAAAGGAAGCCCTTCTGACAGAGACTACCGTGGAGCCTACGGTATCCGAGTACACCATCTATTTGGGCGAGCGTAGTGTTTACCGTCCTCAGCTCCGCGTTCGTATCACCAAGGGTGATGGAAGTGTGCGAGAATTCTACGTCAACGATGGCCCCAACGAGTTGACCTTTACGGGCTACGACGAAAATATCATTTCCGTAAACGAAAAAGGCGTAGTTACCGCGCGTGCTGCGGGGACCACCGAGGTAACGGTGACGTACGGCTCCCATACCATGAAGGTAAAGATCAAGGTGTCTGCCGATCCTGCTGATACCTTCTTTGGTCTTGGCGATGTGGAAGAGATGAATCTGGTATCGCTGGACTTCACCAAAGATATCGACCGTACGGTCCTTTCCCATTTCAACAGCTGCGAAATGACGGCCACCGAGGACGGAATACGAGTTACCGTCACCTCCAAAAAGACAGAGGCATGGGCTACTGACCCCAGCTTCAAGGTCGTCTACCAGGGCGCTCTGGAGCCGATTATGACTGAAAATTACCAGGCTGTAGAGATCGTGTACCGTGTTCCCACCGAGAATTCTGCCAACACCACTTCTATGGAGATATTCATCGGTACCGGATCGGTCATGGATGCCCAAGGTGGTTATTCAACCTCTGCTCAGTTGATCTGCGACGGCGAGTACCATACGCTCCGCATCCCTGTATCTCATCTGAACTACTGGAAGGGACAGCTTAATGTCATTCGCTTTGACTTCTTCCAGTCTGCTTTGGAAGGAGATGCCATGGACATCTGTTCCATTTGTTTGGTGGAGTGATTCTGTAAAACTCCGCTATGTGCGATACATGGAATGACCCCCAAAGACCGCCCTGGCGGTCTTTGGGGGTCATTTATTTTATTTCCATCGTTCCACACATTCAACGAGTTATCACACGTCCTCCGGCGTTTTCGAAAACGCCGATCTTCATTTTTAGGCCATCATGGCTCTTCTCGCTTTTCATGCTGTTTTTCGTATTTGCTTTTTCGTTCCAGTTCTGTCTGAGCCTTGTGCTTTTTGCCAGCCTCATGAATGGTTCCGCAAGTGCTTCCTCGAACAATCGCACCCGAGCCAAACTTTCCGCGAATATCATCTACCACGCGATCCAGTTTTCTTGCACGCTCGCGTTCTTCATCCTTGAAAAAAGATAACTGTGGATCATCCTCGTGCGAAATCTGTCCTACCGCTACGCCCAGCAAGCGGATAGGGGTCCGACGATCCCACAGCTCATCGAACAACTCCTCTGCGGCACGATAAATTTCTCCTGTGATATCCGTAGGTGGGTGTAGCTTTTTTTGGTGAGACTTGTCAACAAAATCCGTCGAACGAAGCGTGACAGACACGGATGAAGCCTTGGCTTCATCCGCCCTCATACGGGAAGAAACGCTATCCGCCAAAACGAGAAGCACACGTAATGCCTCGTCACGTTGGGTGATATCGTGATCAATCGTGGTGGAATTACTGTATCCTTTGGCCTCTCTGGGTTCGGAGGTAACAGGGCTATCGTCCAAGCCGTTAGCGAATTGATGAATCTGGTGACCGAATTTATTCCCAAGAAAGCCGCACAGTGTTTCTACATCCATACGCGCTACTTCGCCTATATTGGCAAGCCGTAGTTTTTTCAGACGGTCTGCTGTGGCGCGTCCTACCATAAAGAGAGCTTCCACAGGCAAGGGCCAAAGCTTTTCTTGAATTTCATAAGGAAATAATGTGTGTACTTTATCAGGCTTCTCAAAGTCTCCCGCCATCTTAGCTGTGAGCTTATTTGCACCGATGCCGATATTGACGGTGAAGCCTAACGTGTTTTTGATTTCGTCCTTGATGGTATAGGCCAGAGCCACAGGATCGGGATAAAGCCGTTGTGTACCCGTCATATCCAAAAAGCATTCATCAATAGAATATTTTTCAACCACAGGCGCGTACTTCCGACAGATTTTCATGAATGCCGCCGAGCAGGTTTCGTACAGCAGAAAATCAGGCCTGACTACTGTAAGGGAAGGGCATTTTTTTAATGCCATGCCGATGGGCTCCCCTGTCTTGATACCGAAAGCTTTGGCGGGTTGCGATTTGGCAAGAATAACCCCCCTGCGTTTATCTCTGTCACCACCTACTGCCGAAGGAATCAGCCGCAGATCAGGCATACCGTTTTTGACTTGACGGGTAGCTTCCCACGACAGAAAAGCATTGTTGACATCAATGTGAAAAATAAGACGTTCCATGAGAAGCTCCTTTCCTTTTGATACCTTTATTATACCACGCTGATGAGCATTTGGCAAGCGATTTCTTTTGAAAAAATTGCAGGGAATATTTTTGAAATCTCTTGTTATATTTTCGAGTTTGTGTTATAATAAAAAGAAGTGAAATGATAATATGGTGGATTGACGTCTCGATGTGAAAGGAGGCATTATGGAACCGATTTTTAAGCTCAAAAGCGACTATGTTCCCATGGGCGATCAGCCTCAAGCCATTGATGCGTTAGTTAATGGTATCAACAGCGGTAAAAAAATGCAGACCCTTCTGGGTGTTACGGGATCGGGTAAGACCTTTACCATGGCTAACGTCATCGCCAGATGTAATCGCCCCGTGTTGATATTGGAGCCCAATAAGACGCTGGCTGCCCAAGTTTGCTCAGAGTTCCGCGCCTTTTTTCCCGACGCGGCGGTGGAATATTTCGTTTCCTACTATGACTATTATCAGCCAGAGGCCTACATTCCCGGTAAGGATATGTATATCGAAAAGGATGCCCTTATCAACGATGAGATTGACCGCCTCCGCCACTCTGCTACCTCCGCGCTCTTTGAGAGACGAGACGTGATCATCGTAGCGTCGGTGTCTTGCATCTATTCCCTCGGTGATCCTTCGGAGTATAAGGATCTGGTGATCCCCCTGCGCCCCGGCATGACCATGAGCCGGGAGGAATTCATTCGCAAGTTGGTATTCAACAGCTACACGCGTAATGATATGCAGCTCGTCCGTGACAGTTTTCGCGTGCGCGGCGATACCGTGGAAATTATCCCCGCCAATCAAGCCGAGACTGCCATCCGCGTGGAGTTTTTTGATGATGAGATCGATCGTCTGTCCGAGATTAATATCGTCACTGGGGAGCTGATTCGCCTTTTGTCTTACGCTGCTGTCTATCCTGCCACTCATTATGCCGTGTCCGACGAAAAAAGGGAAGCGGCGCTGGCTGAGATTGTCCACGAAATGGAGGATAGAGAGGCGTGGTTCAAAGATCAAAACAAGCTCATCGAAGCGCAGCGTATCCGCGAGCGGGTACTGTATGATTTAGAAATGCTCCGCGAGGTGGGCTTTTGCTCGGGTGTTGAAAACTATTCTCGTATTCTGACAGGCCGAGAGCCGGGGGCAACGCCCTATACCTTGCTCAATTATTTTCCTGACGATTATCTCATGTTCATCGATGAGTCACACGTCACCGTGCCCCAGGTAGGCGGTATGAGCGGCGGTGATACCGCTCGAAAAAAGAACCTTATTGACTATGGATTTCGCCTGCCATCGGCCTACGACAACCGCCCCCTGTACTTTGAGGAATTTGAGGAGCGCATGGGGCAGACGGTATTTGTTTCGGCCACGCCCGGTAAATACGAAATGGACAATGCCGACACCACTGTGGAGCAAATCATCCGTCCCACGGGACTTTTGGATCCCATCATTCATGTGCGTCCTATCGAGGGACAGGTAGATGATCTCATGGGTGAAATTAAGCTTCGCACCGAAAAAGGAGAGAGGGTGCTTGTAACCACGCTTACTAAAAAAATGGCCGAGGATCTTACCGATTATTTGGACGAGAACGGTATCAAGGTGCGCTATCTCCACCACGATGTGGACACCTTGGAAAGAATGCAGATCATCCGTGATCTACGTCTCGGTGTATTCGACGTGTTGGTGGGAATCAATCTGCTCCGCGAGGGTCTTGACCTACCCGAGGTGTCTTTGGTGGCCATTTTGGATGCCGACAAAGAAGGCTTTCTCCGCGCCGAGCGTTCTCTCATCCAGACCATCGGCCGCGCCGCTCGAAACGAAAACGGAACCGTCATTATGTATGCTGACAGCATTACCCGCTCCATGGAGGTTGCCATCAATGAGACTGCCCGCCGCCGTGGTATTCAAGACGCCTACAACAAGGCCAACGGCATTGTCCCTAAAACCGTCATCAAGGATGTCCGCGACATCATCGAGATCGGCATGGGAGAGGAGGATACCCGTCACAAGCGCAAGGGCACGGGCATCGAAATGGTGGAGGACAACTCTCCGAAGAAAAAGCTTTCTGCCAAGGACCGGGAGGCCATGATCGAAAAGCTGACCCGCGAGATGAAGCAAGCCGCCAAGGAGCTGGAGTTTGAAAAGGCGGCCTTCATCCGCGACGAGATCGCAAGGATCAGGAGCGGGAAGTAAATTGTTGTTTAGCGGGGGAACGCTTGGAGGAACCTTCTTGAAAGAAGGTTCCTCCAAACCACCTCCAAGAACTTTCAAAAAAGAAAAATATCGTTGATAAATATATGTTTTATGAAAAGTTTTGGGAGTTCCAAGAAACTTTTTTAAAAAAGGTTCTTGGTGGGGTCCAGGGGCAACGCCCCTGGTAAACAACAATTTATCTCTTCCTCAAAACCGCCCCCAAAGAAAGGAACACAACCATGAAAAAAAACGCCCCCAAAAAAAGGAACACAATCATGAAATCAGGTGCCACCGTATCCATCCCCGTCGCCATGATCTTCAAGAAATACTACTGCCACAAGTGCGGTGAACGCCTGAAGCGGCAGAAGGTCACCCAAGTTCTGAGGCCCGGAGACTTGGGCTACAAGGCCGCAGAAAGAGAGCTTTTTCACAGTCACAGGATCGTGGGCAAATCCGACCCGATTTCCGTAACGGAATACGTGTTCCGCTGTCCCTCCTGCGACACGACCATCACCTTTGTCGAGCAAGAGGATATCGCCGTCAAGCAGAAATACGCCAAATCCCACATTCTATAAAATAAACGCAAAGGAGAAATCTCACCATGACCCATTACCTTCTCCCCGAGTCCGGCCACTTCTACAAGGCCAATCTTCACACCCATACCACCATATCCGACGGTGCCTATACTCCCGAGCAGATCAAGGAGCATTACAAGGCTCACGGCTATGCCGTTGTTGCCTACACCGACCATGATATTATGATCGACCACTCCGACCTCAACGATGAGGATTTTTTGGCCATCACCTCCCATGAGGTGGAGACTAACGGCCCCTCTTTGGGAGGCTCCTTTACAGCGACCCCCTGCTATCATCTGAATTTCTACGCCAAGAACCCCCACGAGACGAGCTACGCCTGCCCCAACCCTAATTACTGCTTTGCCAACGCGCCCAAGTACGCCGTCGAGCAGGACTACTACAAGGGGGACTACGTTCGCCGCTACTCGGTGGAAGGGCAGAACGAAATGATCGCCGAGGCCAAATCCAAGGGGTATCTCGTCAGCTACAACCATCCCGACTGGTCACTCCAATCCTACCCTGACTACATAGGCCTTGAGGGTGTCACCGCCGTGGAGGTCTACAACACGGGCTGCGTGGTGGCGGGCTGGGTGTTGGATGAGGGCGACCACGTCCTTGACCATTTTCTCAAGGCAGGCAAGCGGGTCTATCCTGTGGCCACGGATGATTGCCATGGCAATCACGATATGTGTGGCGGCTGGGTGCGCTTCAAGGCCCCCGAGTTGTCCTACGACGCCATTATGACCGCCTATGAGAAGGGGGATTTTTACGCCTCCTGGGGTCCCGAATTTGAGTCCCTGTATCTGGAGAATGGTATCCTCAAAATGGACTTTCCTGCCGACTCTCGCGTGGTCTCCGCCGAGATCCATACCGCCGTCCGTTGCTGTGACGTGCGCAGAGGCACCGACATGACCTGTGCAGAATTTGACCTGAACCCCTTCATGGCCGAGATCAAGCGCATCGGATACCCCCTTGACCGCGCCTATTTCCGCGTGGTACTCACCGACGCCGTTGGCAACCGTGCTCTGACCCGCGGCTATTTCTTGGATGAATTGGAGAACGATCATGAGTAAAAAAACAAAAAAGCTTACCCGCATCCCCCTCATCGACTGGCAATCCTTTTGGCTGACTTTGGGTTTGGTGTTTATCTTAGCTGCCGCTATGGTTGGCCTGTACATGATGGATTGGGATGACGGTATGTTTGGGAGTATTATCTCTCTTTTTCTTGGATTGATTTTCTGTACCCTCGTTCTTGACCTTGGCTTTATTCTTTCTGCTTGCATCACCTTGGGTGAGGGCATCGTCAACGCAGGGAAGGACGAGCAGGGAAACCTCATGGTATTCCACGCCGATAAAGTGGAGCGCATCGAGATCCGAGACCTAGCCTGCCACCCACTGCCCGAGGGCAAAAAGACCTACCGCCGCGTCAAGCTCACCTTCATCATGGAGAGCGGCCGCGCCCACGAACGCAAGGTCAACCGATTAACGCAAAAGCAGATCGACCGTGTCCGCGAGGCGGTGGCAACGGAGGCGAATAAATCAACCTAAAAAGGAACCTATATATGCAAACATCCATCATCATCAAGGGCGCTCGCGTCCACAACCTGAAGAATATCGACGTGGAGATCCCACGGGATAAGCTGGTGGTCATGACGGGCCTTTCCGGCTCGGGCAAGTCCTCTTTAGCCTTCGACACCGTCTACGCTGAGGGACACCGCCGCTTTGTGGAGTCCTTGTCTTCCTATGCCCGTATGTTCTTGGGGCAGATGGACAAGCCCGACGTGGACCTGATCGAAGGTCTGTCCCCCGCCATCTCCATCGACCAGAAAACCACCTCCAAGAATCCCCGTTCCACAGTAGGCACGGTCACCGAGATCTACGACTACCTCCGTCTGCTCTATGCCCGCGTGGGTATCCCTCATTGCCCCGTTTGTGGCAAGGAGATCAAGCAGCAGACTGTAGATCAAATCATAGACAAGATCCAGACTCTCCCCGAGGGTACCCGCTTTATGGTGCTCTCCCCTGTGGTGCGCCGTCAGAAGGGTATGCACGAAAAGGTCTTTGCCGATGCCAAGAAAAAGGGCTATGTCCGCGTTCGTGTGGACGGCAATATTTATGATCTCACCGAGGAGATCAAGCTGGATAAGAATAAGAAGCACACCATTGAGATCGTGGTGGATCGTCTCGTCATGCGGGAGGGCATCCGCGCCCGCCTTTCCGACTCGGTGGAGAACGCCTTGGCCGCCGCCGATGGCTACCTCATGGTGCTGACAGTGCCCCGTGACGGGGAAGATGAGCAGGAGATGATCTTCTCTCAGCACTACGCCTGTGAGGAGCATGGTATTTCCTTCGGTGAGCTGGAGCCTCGGATGTTCTCCTTCAACAACCCCGTGGGCGCCTGTCCTCATTGCGCGGGCATCGGCGATATGCAGAGAATTGCTGTTCATAAGCTGATTCCCCATCCCGAAATGTCTCTTTGGGAAGGTGCCATTCAGGTCAACGGCTTTAAGACACTCGATCCTGCCAGTTGGAACGGTCCCCTCTTTGAGGAAGTAGGCAAACGTCACGGTTTCCGCATGGATCAGCCCGTTTCCACATTCTCTAAAGAAGCGCTGAGAACTCTTTACTACGGCACGGGAGATGAGACCTACACCGTCACTCGCCATTTTGGTGATCGCGCCACCCACCAAACCGTGAAGTTTGAGGGCGTGGTGGGCATCATGGAAAACCGCATCCGTCAAGGTGGGTTTGGCTCGGATAACTACGAGGAATTCGTGGAGGACGCCCCCTGTCCCGAATGCCACGGGAAGCGCCTGAATCCCATGGTGCTGGCGGTGACCGTCGGAGGTAAAAACATCGACGATTTCTGCAACCTTTCCATTAAGGAAGCTTTGGACTTCGTCAATTCTGTCACCCTGACGGGAAGCGAGATCATGATCGCCAAAGAGATCCTCAAGGAGATTCGCGCTCGTCTTGGCTTCCTCGTCAGCGTGGGCCTGGACTATCTCACCCTCTCCCGTAAGGCAGGCACCCTGTCAGGCGGAGAGGCGCAGCGTATTCGTTTGGCCACCCAGATAGGCTCTGCCTTGGTGGGTGTCTTGTATATTCTGGATGAGCCCTCCATCGGCTTGCACCAGAGAGATAACACAAAGCTTATCGCAACCCTCAAAAAGCTCCGCGACTTGGGAAATACCGTCATCGTGGTTGAGCACGATGAGGAAACCATGGAGGAATCGGACTATATCATCGACATTGGCCCCGGAGCGGGCATTCACGGTGGTCGTGTGGTGGCCGCAGGTACGCCTTTGGAAGTAGCCAAAAATTCGAACTCCATCACGGGGGCCTATCTGTCAGGGCGCAAATCCATTGATATCCCCGAAACAAGACGAGAAGGGAATGGACACGCCCTGAAAATATACGGTGCCGCCGAGCATAACCTCAAGCATATAGATGTGGAGATTCCCTTGGGTAAATTCGTCTGTGTCACGGGTGTTTCGGGATCGGGCAAGTCCTCTTTGGTGAACGGTATCATTTATCCCGTGCTGGCCAAAGAGCTGAACCGTGCCATCACTTATCCCGGTGTTCACGACAGATGGGAGGGTGTGGAGCACTTGGACAAAGTCATCGCCATTGACCAGTCTCCCATTGGTCGCACCCCTCGCTCTAATCCCGCCACTTACACCTCACTGTTCAATGATATCCGCGATCTGTTCTCTAAGACCCGCGATGCTAACGCCAAGGGCTTTGGCCCGGGACGATTCTCCTTCAACGTCAAGGGGGGGCGCTGTGAGGCTTGCGAGGGCGACGGTGTCAAGAAGATCGAGATGCACTTTTTGCCCGATGTGTATGTAACCTGTGATGTATGTAAGGGAAAACGCTACAATCGCGATACTTTGGAAGTCAAATATAACGGCAAGAATATTTTTGACGTGTTGGATATGACCGTGGAAGAAGGGCTAACCTTTTTTGAGGGTCTACCCAAGATCAAACGTAAGCTTCAGACCCTTTATGACGTGGGACTTGGCTATGTTAAAATCGGTCAATCCTCTACCACTCTGTCGGGTGGTGAAGCCCAGCGTGTCAAGCTTGCGGCAGAGCTTGCGAAGCGAGACACAGGCAAGACTATCTATATTTTAGACGAGCCTACAACTGGTTTGCATACCGATGACGTGGCCCATCTCCTGACGGTGCTGAACCGCTTGGTGGATGCGGGCAATACGGTGCTTGTCATTGAGCATAATTTGGATGTTATCAAGTGCGCCGACCACATCATTGACCTTGGTCCTGAGGGTGGTAGCGGCGGTGGTACCGTGGTAGCTACGGGAACCCCCGAAGAGGTGACGAAGGTGGCTCATTCCTATACCGGGCAATTTCTAAAGAAAAAATTGTAAGATCAATACCGTGTGATTACGTGAAAGGAAAATCATGAAGCATCAAAATCCATCTATCAATATTCTTCGTGATAAGCAGCTGTATATATTTGACATGGACGGCACCATTTATTTGGGGAGTATTGTTTTCGACTTTGCCATCCGTTTCATTGAAAATCTCCGCCGAGCAGGGAAGCGTGTGATGTTTTTTACCAATAACGCTTCACGCTCCACCAATGTATATTTAGAAAAGCTTACCCGTTTGGGATTTTCACCTACGGCGGAAGAAATTATGTCTTCCGCTGATGTTACAGTGGCTTATCTCAAAACGTATCACAAGGATCAAACAGTGTACCTCGTTGGTACCAAGCAATTGGAATCCCAGTTCTGTGCAGCTGGTATTCGTCTCGCCACGGGAAAGGAAGATATTGTAGATGTAGTGGTCTCCAGTTTTGATACCGAGCTGACTTACGAAAAGTTGAATGACGGTTGCCGTCTCATTCGTGGCGGCGCTACTTATCTCTGTACCCACCCTGATTTTAACTGTCCTACAGATACAGGATTCATGCCTGATAGCGGTGCTATTGCCGCTCTTATTACAGCCTCTACGGGGGTAACTCCTCGCTATTTGGGTAAGCCTTATCCGGAAGTGGTGGAGATGATTGAGCGTGTTACCGGGATTCCCCGTGAAAACACTTGCATTTTCGGGGATCGTCTTTATACCGACATCGCCTTAGGCGCCAAAAACGGTGTGACTTCGGTGCTTGTACTCACCGGAGAAGGAACACTATCCGAAGCCGAGGCTCTTTCCGATGAAGAAAAGCCTACGTTTATTTTTCCATCCTTGCGCGAAGTGAATGACGTACTTTTTGACGAATGAGTGCGCGTCAAGGCGTTACAGGATAAAAATCACCTTAAAACAAAAAAATCTTAATAATTTTTCGAAATTTCTCTTGACTTTACCGCTTTAGTATGCTAAAATAATGAATATTTATCCCATCCTAAATGAATGAGAGGCAATATCCATGACAGACCGCCATTATATCAAAGCCCGTGATATCCTTGTGGACGTGCTCATGAAGCTGGAAAACCCCGAGGAATGTGCCGCTTTTCTCGATGATATTTGCACCATACGAGAGCTTTCCGATCTTGCCCAACGCTGGGAAGTGGCTGAAATGCTAAATGAGGGAAAGAACTATCAGGAAATATCGATTGCCACGGGGGCAAGCACCGCTACCATTTCCCGTGTCAATAAGTGTCTTAATTACGGCAGCGGAGGGTATCGCGCTGTTCTTGAAAAAACATCCAAGCAAGGAGACGCCCAATGAAAGATATAGATTCTTCCATGCTGACGGCCACCGAAGTCGCGATCTATCGCCTCCGCGCCCTCTATAAGAAGCATGGGTATACCCCTTATAAAATGAGCAAGTTCGAGGCCTATGATCTCTACGCCCGTAACAAGAATTTCCTTATATCGGACAATATCATCACCTTTACCGATCATGACGGCAAGCTTATGGCCCTCAAGCCCGATGTGACCTTGTCCATCGTCCGTGAGGCTCCAGAAGCACCCGGACAGGTCCAGAAGGTGTATTATAATGAAAACGTCTATCGTGTACCGCAAGGAGAGGATAACTTCAAGGAAATCATGCAGGTAGGCATCGAATGTGTGGGTGATGTGGACGGCGCCTGCGTCTGCGAAGTATTAACCTTAGCCGCTGATAGCTTGGCCATGACCGCAGAATCCGATGAATATGTGCTGGACGTTTCTCACTTGGGTGTTATCTCTGCCATCCTTGACAGCATGGGCGCCGTGGGCGCTCTCAGAAAACAATTACTCTCCCTCATGGGCGAGAAGAACCTCCACGAGATCAAGCGCCTCTGCGCCGAAGAAAGCATGGATTCCCAAAAGACTAACGTGCTGTGTCAGGTGCTTTCAGCTTGTGGCAAGGGAACCATGATTTTGGATACCCTGCAAAGCTTGCTTTCTGCTATTCCCGAAACAAGGGTCGCCTTTACCGAATTGGCAGAGGCCGTTCAACGCCTCGCTACCGCGGGTTATGCCGACCGCGTGCAAATCGATTTTTCTGTAATTCACAATATGAGCTACTATAACGGCCTCGTGTTTCGTGGTTTTGTACGCGGACTTTCCAAGAGCATCCTTTCGGGCGGTCAATACGACGCTCTCCTTGCTCGCATGGGAAAAAACAGTCGTGCCATCGGTTTTGCGGTTTACATGGATCAGCTTTCTGATTTGGATGTAACTGATGCCGATGTAACCATTCCTGTGGATCATATGCTCAATGTAGCCCTCCCCAAGGGACGTCTTGGAGAAAAGGTATACGATATGTTTGAAAAAGCAGGATTCCCCTGTCCCTCCATCAAGGATAACAGTCGCAAGCTGATTTTTGAAAACCCGGAGTACGGTGTCCGTTATTTCTGGGTCAAGCCCTCCGACGTAGCCATTTATGTAGAACGCGGCGCCGCCGACATCGGCGTGGCAGGGAAGGATATCCTATTGGAATACAAACCTGACGTTTTCGAACTTTGCGATTTGAAAACCGGCAAATGCCGTATGGCTGTAGCCGCTCCCGTAGCATTTACCGATGACGGACGCAAGACCTTGAAGGTCGCAACCAAATTTTCCAATATTGCCAAGACTTACTACGCAAGCAAAAGCCGCGACATCGACATTATCCACTTAAACGGCTCCATTGAGATCGCTCCCATTATAGGACTCTCGGATGTCATTGTGGACATCGTGGAAACGGGTACGACGCTCAAAGAGAATAACCTTGAAGTCAAAGAGGAAATCCTTCCCATCAGCGCCCGCTTCATTGCCAATAAATCCGGCTATAAGTTTAAGCGCGAGGCCATCGACAAGATCGTCAAAGGCCTTGAAGACCAACTGAAAGATAAATAAGAGGCACATTATGATACAGATTCTCAAATATGGCGAGGTTTCCGCCGATCAGATTTTCTCCCGCGTGACTCCAACGGTCAACGTAGCCGATATCGTTTCCGATATCATCGCCACCGTTCGCCGCGACGGCGACGCCGCGCTGTACGCTTACTGTAAAAAGTTCGACAAGGCAGACCTGACCTCTCTCCAAGTCACCGAAGCCGAGATAAATGAGGCCATGACCGCTGTAGAGCCTAAGTTCATTGGAATTCTCCAAAAGGCCGCTGAGAACATCACTAAGTTTCACAAATGTCAGGTGCGCAACAGCTTTATCATCAACGATGAGCAGGGTATCGTCATGGGACAAAAGGTGATCCCTGTGGACAGAGCAGGTCTCTATGTCCCCGGCGGCACCG
>SVTB01000059.1 GCA_015064015.1 Oscillospiraceae bacterium
AAAAAAGATAAACAACCATTTACGGTTGTATAACCCATCGCGTGATACCGTTGGCGCGGGACGCACATCCCCGAGCCAAAGCCCCACCGCAGGTGGTAAACAACAATTTACCGTTGTATCCCATCGCAGTATGTGGTTGGCACAGGATGTACTACCCCGAGCCAGAGCCCCACCGCAGGTGGTAAACAACAATTTACCGTTGTATCCCATCGCGGTATGTGGTTGGCACAGGATGTACTACCCCGAGCCAGAGCCCCACCGCAGGTGGTAAACACCAATTTATCATATGATACTTTACATTAAAGGACGGAACTCATCGTGACATCATTCATCCGCGGATTCAGAGGAGGCATTCCCATAGGTCTTGGATATCTTTCTGTTTCCTTCACTTTCGGTATCATGGCTGTTTCCTACGGCTTTGATTGGTGGCAAGCGGTCATCATCTCCATGATGACCCTGACCTCAGCGGGGCAGCTGGCAGGTATTGGGGTTATGGTCAATCCCGGTCAATATATGGAAATGCTTATTTCTCAGGTAACCATCAACCTGCGTTATTCCTTCATGTCTGTCTCCCTTTCTCAAAAAACATCACCCTCATTTAAAGGAATCAAGCGTTGGCTGTTAGGATTTTTCATGACCGATGAAATCTTTGCGGTAGCATCAGCCGAGGATGAGGTAGACACCAAGTTTTTCTTGGGGCTCTCAATCATGCCATACGTTGGCTGGACGATAGGAACACTTTTGGGCAGTCTCTTGGGTAACATTTTGCCCACCATGGTATTGAACGCCCTCTGCTTGGCTATTTACGGTATGTTCCTTGCCATCATCCTCCCGCCCGCAAAAGCCTCCAAGCCTGTTCTGATCGTTGTCACCGCGGCCGCGGCATTGCACGGTATTTTCTATTTTATCCCCCTGCTGAATCAGATTTCTACCGGCTTAACTATCAGCATCTGCGCCATTGCGGCAGCGGCATTGGGTGCCCTGTTGTTCCCCATCAAGGATGATCCCGATGAGAACATCACCCATGACAAGGAGGTAGCATCATGAGAGATTTTTGGATCTATCTCGCCATTTTAGCGGGCTCTACTTACCTCATCCGCGCTATCCCCTTTGCGGCCCTTCAAAAAAAGATCAAAAGCCGTTTTGTGCGCTCGTTCCTGTATTATATTCCCTACGCGGTACTGGCGGCTATGACTTTCCCCGCGGCTCTATACGCTACGGGACATATCTTCTCTGCGGCGGCGGGGCTTCTTACAGGAGGTGTCTTTGCCTTTAAGGGTAAGGGACTGACCTTTGTGGCCGTAGTGTCCTGTGTGGCGGCTTTGATTGTGGAACTTCTTCTGAAATTCGTTTTTCCCAGCGTGAATTTTTAAATATCAAAGAAAATTTAATAAAAAAACGAGACTCTGCGTGATTGCAAAGTCTCGTTTTGTTTGATGGAGAAGCATAGGTTTATTCAGGGTCTTTATTTTTGGGAGCCGTTACCTTGCCAAGTACAACAATGGTTAGAATGATAACTCCGATGACCAGGAAAATGCCCACCATACCGGCGGCCATATATTTGAGGTTTTCAACAAATTTTGCCGGTATGAAATTGAAATCTACATCTGCCTCATCAGCGGGACGCCTGTTACCGCAGGAGCCACAGTATTCACCGTCATTGATAGCTCCACAGGGAGTGGTATCATCGTGACGGTTTTGATGCTTACAATCTTCGTTACAAATATGCTGACAAGTCCATTGCTCCATTGCTTCGGGCATTTCGGCACCGCAGGAGGAGCAATAGGGTTGGCCTTGCGCCAAAGCCGAGCATTCGGGACATTGCATTGCATAAGAAATTTCTGTCCCCGCTTCGGTCATTTCCGAAGTCTCCATATCGGAGGTTGCGTCATCCTGCGCGCCTGCTGCAAAACAGAAAAGTGACAAAATCATAAGGAACGAGAGTGTGAACACAGAAATTTGACGACACATGGTTTTCATCATCATCCCTCCTTATCATCCAAAGAAGCTGAGGATCAAACCGCCAGCGATAACCGATGCGATCTGACCCGATACGTTGACACCGATGGAGTGCATGAGAAGGAAGTTTTGAGGATCTTCCTTTAGACCCATCTTGTGAACGATACGACCCGACATGGGGAAAGCGGAAATACCTGCGGCACCGATCATGGGGTTGATCTTCTTGCCCTTGGGCAGGAATACATTGAGTAGCTTAGCAAAGAGTACTCCGCCGGCGGTATCCACAATAAAGGCCACCAAGCCAAGACCCAAAATCAAGAGGGTCTCAAAGCGCAGGAAGGCATCATAGCGCATAGTGGTGGCGATGGAAATACCCAAGAAAATGGTAATCAGGTTGGCCAGCACCTTTTGAGCGGTTTCGGACAGAGAATCCAATACGCCGCACTCACGGATCAGGTTACCGAACATGAGGAAGCCCACCAGCTCTACAGAGGAAGGAGCGGCAATACCGGCGATGACGGTGATCACGATGGGAAACAGGATGCGGGTGGTCTTGGTCACGTCCTTCTGTTGATAAGGCATACGGATGAGGCGCTCTTTCTTAGTGGTCAGGAGCTTGATCACCGGAGGCTGGATCAGAGGTACCAAAGCCATGTAGGAGTAAGCGGCAACCATGATAGCCGACATATACTGGGATTTCAGCTTATCTGCCACGACGATGGCGGTGGGGCCGTCGGCGGCACCGATGATGGCGATGGAAGCGGCGTCCTTAATGTCAAAGAACATGGAGGCCATGCACAGGGTGAAAAAGATACCAAACTGTGCCGCCGCACCGAAGATCATCAGCTTGGGGTTGGAAAGCAGGGGGCCGAAGTCGATCATGGCACCGATGCCGATGAAGAGAATGAGGGGAAACAGCTCGGTGGCGATACCTGCTTCGTAGAGTTCCTGTAAGGCAGGAAGATCCCCGATAACAGGAAGGTTGACGAGAATGGCACCGAAGCCGATAGGAAGCAGCAAGGTAGGTTCCATTTCCTTTTTAATTGCAAGGTAAATGAGCACGCCTCCGATCACCCACATAGCCAGCTGACGCAGGTCAAAGCCGGTGGGAATCAAGCTGCTGAGGAGTTCGAAAAATTCTTTGATAAAGTCCAACGAAAACACAACCTTTCATGTTTTATACCGCAAAAAATTATAGCACAGCATGGAATTTATGTCAATTAAATATTCGTAATCTTTTTTTTCGTTTCTCCGAAATGTTTGCGAACAAAATATGAACGTTTGCACTTTTCCGGGAAAACGGTTGAAAATTCTCTGAGGATATGGTATAATGTACACATCAAAAAGCAGGAGGTTATCTGTGAGAATTGAAATATCCCCTTCTTCTCTTCCCCACGATGCTATGGTCGTGCGCAACACGGTGTTTGTAGAGGAGCAGGGCTTTGTGGACGAATATGACGAAATCGACAAGATCGCCATTCATTTCGTTATGTACGATAAGGACTTTCCTGTAGCTACCTGCCGTGTTTTTTCCAAGGATAGCTCCACTGAATTCTATCTCGGGCGCTTTGCGGTCATGAAAGCTCACCGTGGACAAAGAATAGGAGCCGCGCTTATGTCGGCAGTGGAAGACTACGTGAGGCATATCGGCGGTGAGAGGCTCTTATTACACGCCCAGTTGGCCGCTTCGGGCTTTTACGCGTCCGTTGGTTATACGCCTATTGGGGAAGCTGATGAAGAACAGGGCTGTCCACATCTTTGGATGGAAAAACGATTGAACTGAAAGGAGTTTTGACACATGAGCAATTTTTTAAACACCATTGCGGAAAGCGCAAGATCATCCGGCGGTAGCTTTTACAAAATCACGGAAATTTATAATGGTGTCTCTGAAACAGTAACGCTGACCCCGGGCAATGCTTGCCAAAACAGCTATTCCGTGGCCAAATCTTTCACCACTGCCGCCATTGGAATGCTGTGGGATGACGGCATCCTGGACGTAAACGAGCGAATCGTGGATCTGTTTTCTGACATCTTGCCGGAGGGAATGGATGAGCGCTGGCAGACTATGACCATCCATCATCTGCTGACTCATACCTGCGGTTTTCCCTGCGGTTATTTAGACATTGACGCGATAGATCCCAACAGCTTCGGCACCCATGACTATTTAGATTATCTTTTCCGGACCAAGCTGAATTATACCCCCGGTGAGGGCTACGATTACAGCGACGCGGCCTTCTATCTACTGTCTCGAGTGGTCAGCCGAAAAACAGGCAAGGCCTTGGACGACTTTTTGTGGGAGCGGTTGTTCTATCCCCTGGGATTCCGTGAGGTGGCCTGGAGTCGCTGTCCTATGGGCTATCCCATGGGAGCGACTGGACTATATATTTACACAGAAGATATGGCCAAGCTGGGAGAGCTTTATTTGAACAAGGGAATATACCACGGCCGTCGGCTTCTCTCTGAGGCATGGATCGAGCTTGTGCAGGCACGCGGCTACGAGTTCCATAAAATCTGCGGCGGTCGCGCCTACGGCAAGGGCGGCGCTTTCGGACAGTTTTTGCTGTATATGCCCGAAGAAGGCCGCGTCGTTGCTTGGCATTCCTTTGGAGGCGGTGATCTTCTGCCCGCCATTGAGGATTTTGGAAAATAAATTCTGATTTTTAATTTTTTCTGATTTTCTGTAAGATTTGGATATAAAAAAGCGTCTTATATATTGATAGGGTATTTGATCCTATTGACTTTTATTAACAAAAGTGCTATAATAAATTATCAATTTCCAAAGGAGTTCAACATGAATCAAGAAAACTTCCCTCGTTACCACGAGCCCAAGAAGGCCATTGCCATGTCCCAAAATGAGACCAAATATAAGAATATGCGTCTCATGCTTCTGATGACCTTGATCTTCTCCTTCGTCAACTGCATCACCATCTTTGCCGCGGATATGTTCTTCTATTTCTCGGCTTACCTTCCCTTGGTGATCATTTCGGTGGGCAAGCTGTTTACCGAGGTTCCGGGCGGTATGATCGTATACATCATTTATACCGTACTGTCCATCGTATTGCTGGTTCCCTACCTGCTCTGCTACATCTTCTCTAAGAAGCGTGTGGGCTGGATGATTGCCGGTCTGATCATCTTCTCGGCAGACACCCTTCTTCTGCTGGTAGACGTCTTAACCGCATTTTCCTCCACTCTTGTCATTTGCATGGTTTTCCACATTTACATCATCGTGACCCTGGCCATGGGTGTCAAATACGGTTTGGATGCCAAGAAGGAGCGTGAAAACGCCACCAATGGTATTCCTGCCGATGCCTATGCCGCAGGCGATGCTTTTGTTCCCCAGGAGGACGGTAGCTATGCCACCGTAGAGACCAGCACTTATGCTGATGTGCGCCGCACCATCACGGTCATTCGCAAGAAGTCCTTCGTGGGCTGTGCCGTAGCTATCCACTGCTACGCCGGAAACAATCAAGTGTTCTCCCTGAAGAACGGCAAGTCCGACACCTTCGAGGCTACGGGCGATACCTTCGTTCTCCGTGCCGGCTCGGGTAACGGCCTGGTGGTAGGCGAGATTCAGGTGCCGGCCGGTACTGAAAATCTCACTTACGAGGTAGCCATGAAGATGGGTATGGTCACTAATACTCTGGAGTTTAAGCAGATTCTGTAATCTTCCATATGAAATAGAAACCGCACGATCAATCATCGTGCGGTTTTTTGTATCCGATATCAAGTATGCAAAATCAGGGTTGCTACGCCCACGTAAATGAGGATGGTCAGGGTATCCACCACGGTGGTGATGAAGGGACTGGCCATCACGGCAGGGTCAAGGCCCACACGCTTGGCACCCAAAGGGAGCAAGACACCCATGATTTTAGCCAATACAACAGCCGACAGCATAGTCAAGCATACCGCCAAGGTTGCTTCAACATTGGACGCGGTAAAATCAAGGCGGAAATCCACCAGCATGGTTTTGGCAAAGCAGGCGGCGGCTACGGTGATACCGCAAACGAAGGCCACGCGAATCTCTTTCCACAGCACCCGTAGAAGATCGCGAAGCTCAATTTCACCCAAAGAAAGACCGCGGATGATGGTGGCAGAGGTCTGTCCACTGGCGTTACCGCCCGTACCAGTAAGCATCGGAACGAACACAGCCAAGCTGACGGTAGCGGCATCCAGAATGGTCTCAAAACGCGCCAAAATGGTACTGGTGAAGGTAGCGGAAAGCATCAAAAGCAAAAGCCACGGCACACGCTTGCGCCATGTCTCCCATACGCCCGTCTTGAGATAAGGCTTGTCGGTAGGCAGGATAGCTGCCATCTTTTCGATATCCTCGGTGGCCTCGGTTTCCATGACATCCATAGCATCATCAACCGTAACAAGACCTACCAAACGGCGCTCACCGTCCACAATGGGCAGTGCCAGCATACCGTACTTGGAAATGGTCTGAGCAACCGTCTCTCGGTCGTCCAAAGTGGAGGCACAGATCACGTCGGGATCCATAATATCTTCAATGATCTCATCGTCCTGAGCAAACAGGAGGGCACGTAAAGGCACGATACCGTGTAGCACGCGGGAACGGTCGGTCACGTAAGCAACGTACACGGTCTCGCTGTCCACACCCCTTTTGCGAATATGGCTAATGGCCTCGGCGCAGGTCATGCTTCGGCGTAGAGAAATGAACTCGGCAGTCATGATACTGCCCGCACTATCCTCGGGGTAGGAGAGGAAACGGTTAATACCCGATCTTGTTTCTTTGGTGGCGTTTTTCATGATGCGGTGCACCATATTGGCAGGCAATTCCTCCACCAGGTCAACGGCATCGTCCAACGCCAGATCTTCCAGAATGACGGAGATTTCTCGATCGGTCATGGCAGAGATAATGCGCTCCTGCACGTCGCTGTCAAGCTCTGCAAAAACATCGGCGGCGGTGTCTTTTTTGAGGAGCTTAAACACGGCAGGAATCCGAGCCTCAGGTAGTTCATTGAAAAAGTCGGCGGCATCAACGGGATTGATATCCTCCATCTCGGCGCGGAAATCGGTGTAATGCTTGGTATCCAGCATTTCGATGAGCTCTTCGAACTTACCCGTCATCTCACGGGTACGAAGCTCGGTCATAGTTTCGGGCTCTTCGTCCTCGTCATCCTCTTCCTCTTCGTCCTCCTCGGATGCTTCGGAAGGTGTTTCCGCAGGAGCTTCGGCTTCCATGGCCGCCTCCAAGGCATCAAAGGCTTCCAAACCTTCATCATCGTCGTATATATCGTCATCATTGATCTCCTCAGGATTCATTTCCTCGAAGAGATCATCTTTGTTTCCCTGATCCTCCATCTGCGAGGGTCGGGGACTCCCGGGGTGCTCCCATTTGCCCGCCTCATTTTCCTGAGACAGAACAAACTGATCATCCTGAGTATTTTCCTCGTCGCGGCGAACTTCTTCGTCGTTTCTGTTCATAGGTGCACCCTCCCTCTATCAGATTTGCGCTTTCGGGTAGCGTACCCGAATCACAGGAAAAGTATACCACATCTGCTATGATTTGTCAACTGTATTTTACCGATTTTGTCAAATTTCTTTGATATTTTGCCATATTATAGGATTGCATAGCCTTTTCTCCGTGATTCTTCTCTTTTTCTATCAATAACGGCGTTTTTCTCGATTTTTTAATTAGATTCGCAAAACAGGCAAAGTCCTTACACAGCAAAAATACCCACAGAAATTTCTGTGGGCATTTTATTTGAAAGAACGGTGGCTATCTACTCGTAGGCTTTCATTCGTCAACCTAAAAGATAGTCTACATTACCCGATAGAAGCGCGGTAATTCCTTTATACACACTTTCAGGCTTACCTCTGAAGCGGTCAGCCATTCGCTCGGCACGGAGCTTACTGTCTACCCAAAGGGTAACGTCCATGAGGGTATGACCCTGCTCGGTGATCACACAGCGAAAATCATATCCTGTGCCGCTTTGGCTTTTTTCAATATGGCAGGCAAGCTTCACTCCGCGCTTTTTAAAATCTAAATACCGCAAGGCGGTAGCCAAGCTCTCATCCAATATGGAGGGCAGAAGATCGCTTCGCATGGATTCTGCCACGCAAATACCTTTATCCGTGGGCAAAAACAATTCTTCGCCTCGTTCGTTATATCCTACAGTCTGCACCAGTCCGTCATCCGTCATTTCACCAAAAGCCTCTGCCAAATCCAGATAGGCCACGTAATCCGTGTGCATCACCATATCACCCAAGGTAATATAATCCAAGGGGGTATGCACATTCTGCATGAGGTACAGGACAAAAATTTTCACATTTCGTTTACTTCCGATGGGGGAACTCATGATATCAACGCTCCAAGTAAAATATTTTCTCAATTATACCATATTATTTAAAATTTTTCAATAATTTTGTTTGCATTTTTTCAGGATTTGTGGTATGATATAAGGTAATACCATAAACATACGAAAGGAAGATATACATATGATTCAAATTGCAATTTTGGGCTTCGGTGTAGTCGGCAGCGGCACGGCCGAAGTACTGACCGAAAACAAGGCTATTATTGAAAAGAAAGTAGGCCAGCCTTTTGATATCAAATATATTCTTGACCTGCGGGATTTTCCCGACAGCCCTTTTGGCGATAAAGTCATTCATGATTTCAATATCATCGTAAACGATCCGGAGATATCCTTGGTTGCTGAAATGATGGGCGGCTCTCATCCCGCCTATGATTTTACCAAGGCTTGTCTGGAGGCAGGCAAGAGTGTCGTCACCTCCAACAAAGAGGTCGTTGCCAACTTTGGTACTGAGCTTTTGGCCATCGCAAAAGCGCACGGCGCATCCTACCAGTTTGAGGCCAGTGTGGGTGGCGGAATTCCCATCATCCGTCCCTTGAATCAGGATCTTTCCTCCAACAATATCACAGCCGTCAACGGTATTCTCAACGGCACCACGAATTACATTCTCACCAAAATGGAGTGTGAGGGTGCATCATTTGCCGATGTTTTGAAAGAGGCACAACAGAAGGGTTATGCCGAGGCTAATCCTGCCGCTGACGTGGAGGGCTTGGATGCGGCGCGCAAGACTGTCATTTTGGCCGCCATGGCCTTTGGCAAGCGCGTGGATCCCAATACCATTTTCTGCGAGGGTATTACCCATATCACCACCAAAGATATGGAGATTGCCCGTGAATTGGGCTATGCCATCAAGCTCATCGGTCATACCGAGATCAAGGATGGCAAAATCCTTTGCATGGTTTCTCCCCGTCTCGTGTCCTTCTCTACCCCCTTGGCGGGTGTGAGCGATGTATTCAACGGTATTCTGGTAGATGCCGACATGGTAGGTCAGGTCATGGTCTACGGCCCCGGCGCGGGCAAGCGTCCTACCGCAAGTGCCGTAGTAGCTGACATGATCGACATCATGGAACACACCCCCGCCGGCATCAACGCCCCCGTGTGGACAGATGCTACCTCTGAAGATATCATGGATTTTGGAACCTATGCCTGTAAGAATCTTGTGGTATTGGATGCTCCTTTGTCTGCAGGAGATACGCTGATCTCCGCATTTGGCGCCACCCGCGTGTGCTATGTGCAGGGACACTTGGCTGTGATCACGGCCGAACTGCCCGAAACTGCCATAGATGAACTGATGGCCAAGGTAGGCGCGACCTACCCCATCACCACTCGCATCCGACTTCTTTGATTCGGACTTGATTTGTCAAAGGAGATATACGTATCATGGCATTCAATCGAAACGACAAGAAAAAAGACGGAAAAGGTTGCTTATTTCTCATCATCGGCAGCCTTGTCGGCGTACTTCTGTTGGGTCTCTTTATCATCCTCACAGGACAGTTGACATCTGTTATGGTCAATGCTACAATGGCCGGAACGGTAGGCTATGTCATGCTCACCGCTACTGAATCCTGTATCATGGTCGCTTCCCTTTTGCTGTTTGCGGTTCTGGTCATTCATTATTTGCCGGATCCCGAAGATATGAGCAAGGGGCAAAAGCCCTTGACCCCTACACCCCCCAAGCCTGCGAAAAAGATTTTAGGCGCCAAGCCGGTTATTTGGTTGGCCACACTGGGACTTTTGGTCTGTGTGGCGATCACCGCTTTTGTATCGGCTACCACTTATCGTGCCATCACCGAGGATGGTATCAGCCACCGCTTTTGTCAATTGATCGAGACAAACAAATACGAATGGAAGCAAGTCAGCTCTTACCGAGTAGACTGTGATGAAGAAAAGGGCTTGTCTGTCACCCTGACCATGCGAGACGGACAAAAATTCGAGATCCTGCAAAGCTCTATCTCGGCTCCCCGCTCCTTCCATGAAACCTATGAATGTAAAGAAGCTTTTGTAGCGGATCTTTTGGAAATGCTGAGAACCGAGTATCAAATCACCCCTAACGTCTCCCATATTGAGCGCGCCCGCGCTTTTTACCAAGGTGACGAAAAGCTTTGGCCTTACGTCAAGGACATCCTTGGCTATGACGAGCTTTTCCCCGAGGGCGAGGAAATCCCCGAAACTTCCACCAACGGCACATCGGCTGAGGATACCTCTGCAATGACGGAGCCTTCCGCCACGGAATGATCTTCAAAGATATACGAAAGGCACCCCTTATGGGGTGCCTTTTTTGATAGATCACAGGGGACGAAGACACGCATTACAAGAATGCCAGCATTTTATCATGCTCGACAAGCTTGCCGTCGCGATACAGAAGGGTCTTTACTTCATATTTGCCGAAGTTAAGAGCCAATGTCTCGCCAAAGACGGTGCAATCGCAGGTACGACTGTCTGCGGTGTTGTTGAACAGACGAACCATGCAAGTATCGGCATCCACCTTACGGAAACAGGATAGGGTGATCGTCTTGTCAGAGAGGGTGACGGGAGGCGTCTCCTTCTTCTCGCCCGCACCGTGGGGATAGAAATTGAGGGCGAAGGGCTTCTGGGTAAAGTTGGTAGCCTTGGTGTCAAGGTCGGCCTCGTCGCACAGCTCCAGACGGAAGGTGAACTCGTGGCGACCCAAGTCGATGTACTTATTGAAGCGCTTTTCGTCGATGATGGGCAACTGATCCACGGGATGAGCGCAGTAGACAGAGCCGTTGAGCAGGGTGATATAGAGCTTGCCGTCCTCCACGGAACAGCCGTAGGTACCGTCCTTGAAGAGGGTCAGCACCTTGCCGTTCTTTTCTATGCCTACGAAGCGCTGAGAGCATTCCTCGAGCTCCTGGGTGTAGGTCTGGGTACCGAAGGCGGTCTGTCCCATGAATCTGCCGAGCTCAGCCACGGGGATCTCCAGCTTGAGACCCTTGCCCTCGTCGTTCCAGTAGGCGTTAACGGTGATGTCAACGTAGTTGAAGTCCTTATAAAGGGTATAAGCCACGCGGATATCCGATTTGCCCGTGCCGTAGATGCTCTCCACAGTAGTGAGTAGGTCTCCTCGCTCCACCACGCGCAGGGGGGTTTTGCAATCGGCTTTTCTGTAGCCCGAGCCAACCTTTCTCATGTGCCAGCCCCAAGGGTCGGCGTTGTCGTCGTAGACGATGGGGGTGAAGGCATCGCCCTTCAGGTATTCCTTGCCGTTCACGACGAAACTGTTGAGTGCGCCGGTTTCGGGGTTGAAGTGTGCCTCGGTGCCGTCCCCCACAATGAACTCGCTCTGAGGGGTTCTATCCAAAATGTTTTTCTTGCCACGTCTCACCTTCACGTCAAAGCGGGTCATGGACAGGGGATTCAGCGCGGCCTTGATAGCCAACCGCTTGCTTCTGTCCAAATTGATGCAGGAGGATTCCTTAACGATCTGGAAGGGGATCTCTTCACCGTCTCTCACAACGGTGAACTCGTAGCCCTCAGTCTCGGAGCAGATACCGTCCAAAAGGAAGAAATCGGCGGTAAAGATGACCTCTTCCTTTTGAGGATAGGGGTTATAGACGAAGATAGGGTAATCGCCGGGGGCGGCCTTTTCGTAGTCCTTACAGAGTGCCATGAAGGCCTTGCCGAACTCTTTATCCAGCAGCTCCAGGGCGTAGTCCATCTTTTGCATACTGCTCTTTTCGCCCTCGATGATGCAGGTGCCCGACAGCACGTCGTGGAACTGCACCATGGCCATGCGTCTTTGCGCTTCGGCAAAGGCATCTAAATTGTAGGTATAATCGGTTTTCGCGTCGGCAAAAGCACAGATCTTTTCGGTGGCAAGGAGCTTGTTCTCCAGCTCGGCATACCTGCGCTTCAGACGGGCGATGGAGGTATAGCACTTGACGAAGCAGGGCTGGAGGGCTTCATCATAGGTAGCCTTAGGCTCTGCCTTGGCAAAGAAGGCCTCGGGGGTGGAATGGATGATGGTCACGCCGTTGGCCTTCTGCTCCTCAGCAAAGGCCTTGATGTCGGAAAGATCCTGTCTGGACGCACCGCCGCCGTGGTTGCCGATGCCCCACAGGGCAAAGGCCACGTCCTCGTTTTCCCAGGGCTGCATCTTGCGCTTAATGGCATTAACGGCGTTGCCCAGCTCGGAGCAATAAATGGTGGCATCCTCAAAGCGGGCAGCGTGGACAGAGCTGCCGTCGAAGCCCTTCCAGTCAAAGTGCATGGCGGGCAGGTCGAAGATCCAACTCATGGGACGGCAGAAAACATAGCCGTTGTAGCCGCACTTGGCGAGGATCTGAACAAGACCCTGGGTGTGGCCGAAGGAGTCGAAGTTGACGGCCACGGTGGGACGCTCACCGAACTTCTCCCTGAAGTAGGAGAGGCCCGACTCGATCTGACGGACAAAGCCCTCACCTGAGGGAATGTTACAGTCGGGCTGGACGTACCAGCCGCCCATGATGTGCCACTTCCCTGCTTTGACCAGCTCCTTGATACGGGCAAAGAGCGCGGGATCGTACTGCTCCACATATTCATAAAGTAATGCCTCGTTGTGGCAGAAGATATAATCGTATTCCTCGGCGATGTCCACGGCGGAATAGAAGGTGGCCAGAGCGGCGGTAGCACCCTCGTGCCAGTCCCATTGCCAGACGGGGTCCAAGTGGGCGTTACAGATGAGATGCAGTTCTTTCATGCTTGTATCTCCTTTTTATTCTTAAATGATGTATCGGGAATAACAAATTGTTGTTTATCAGGGGCTTTGCCCCTGAACCCCACCAAGAACCTTTTTGAAAAAAGGTTCTTGGAACTCTAAAAACTTTCATCAATATGAATTTGTTTTAAGAGTTTTTGAAGGGGGGATGGG